>DASROG010000312.1:0-4404 GCA_035646995.1 Myxococcaceae bacterium | reverse complement strand
TCTCCAACCTGGTCAACTACACCGCGGCCGGCGGCCGGCTCTTCGTGACCCACTACAGCTACGTGTGGACGGCCTTCGACGCGCCGTTCAACCAGGTGGCCAACTGGGTTCCGGACCCGTCGCAGCAGCGCAACCCGCCTGACCCGTTCGCCGCGCTGATCGACACCTCGTTCCCCAAGGGCGTGGCATTCCAGGACTGGCTGACGAACGTGAACGCGCTGACCGGCGGCAAGCTGTCGATCAACGATCCGCGAGACGACGTCGGTCCGGTGAACCTCGACGCCGGGACGCGCTGGATCTACGGCCCGAACCCGAACAACACCATCACCCCCATCACCACCCAGCACCTGACCTGGAACACGCCGGTCTTCCCGCCCCCACAGCCGGATGGCGACGCCGGGGTCCAGTGCGGTCGGGTGGTGTTCAGCGACTTCCACGTGACCGCCGACGGTCTGGCGAACGGTCAGGGGAAGTTCCCCAGCTCGTGCAAGCCGGGCGCGATGACGCCCCAGGAGAAGGCGCTGGTCTTCATGCTCTTCGACGTGTCCTCCTGCGTGCAGGACGACCGACTTCCCCCCGAGGTCTGCCCGGGGCTGAATCAGTCCTGCTCGACCACCCAGCCGTGCTGCAGCGGCCTCACCTGTCTTGGCCAGAGCCTGGCCCCCTGCGTCGCCGGTGAGCCCTGCAGCTGCAAGGTCCCGATCAACTGATGCCTCCCGCTCCTCGCATGACTGCGCTTCTCCTCCGCGCCCCTCTGGCAGGGGCGGCGCTGATGGTCGCCGTGGCCTGTCAGACCTATGACTTCCAGCCGGTGACGCCGGTGAGCCTGGGCCAGACGACCACCGAGGTCTCCATCACCGCGAAGCAGCTCAAGCCGAACCTCATGATGGTGCTCGACCGGTCCGGGTCGATGCGCCTGCCCTTCGATCCGACGCCGGCGGCGTGCGGCACCTGCGGCCAGACCGGGCAGCCCTCGTGCGATCCGGCGACCTGCCCCTCGCGCTGGGACGTGCTGACCAGCACCGCGTCCGACTTCCTGTCGCAGCACGGGACGGTGGCGCGGATGGGCGTGGCGTTCTACCCCTCGCTGTCCGACGCGACCATCACCGACCCGGGAAGCGGGAACACGAGCAACTTCTGCACCGCTTCGAGCAGCATCGACGTCGGCCTCCCGAGCTCGGACGACGACACCGCGCTCCAGAACGGCGCGGACGCGGTGGACTTCGCCATCCGGCGCGTGGGGGCGACCGCCTCGCCGCTCTCCGGAGGCGTCGGCGGTGGGACGCCGACCGGCGACAGCCTGGTCTACGTGGCGCAGAACGCGGGTTTCGGGTCCACCATCCAGCGCCAGAGCTTCGTGCTGCTGATGACCGACGGCTTGCCGAACTGCAATGCCAACTCGGGGCTGAACGCGAACGTGAACCCGGCGGCGTGCGACTGCACCGACGGGCCGACCTCGGCGGTGTGCACCTATTACCCGGTGCTGGACTGCAACGACTTCAACGAGACGGCGAGGAAGGTCTCCAACATCCGCACCGGCGGCGTGAAGACGATCGTCATCGGTTTCGGCGACGTCTTCGGGAGCTCGGCGCAGCAGTCCCTGCAGCAGATCGCCCTGGCCGGCGACTTCCAGCGGCGCTGCGCGGCGGGCGGCGGCGAGTGCGATCCGAGCGACCTCGCCTGCTTCCAGTCCACCAACCCGAACCTCTGCGCCGAGCAGTTCTTCCGCGCGACCTCGAAGGAGCAGCTCTCGGCGGCGCTGGCCGCCGTGAGCTCGGCGATCCTCCAGGGGAACCCGTGCCTGGTGGAGCTCGAGCCGGCGCCGGTGGACCCCACCTTCCTCACCGTGCTGGTGACCGAGAAGGGCGTGACCACGTCCTATCCCTACCCCTCGGACGTGTGGACCTTCGCCGCGCAGCCGGGCGGGAACGCGACGCTGACCTTCAACGACCCGCTGTGCTCGAAGATGGCCTCGGCCAGCGAGGACATCACCTACGAGATCCGCTCGGTCCACCGGCTGTAAACGCCGAAACCACTTGGATCGAATCCGTTCCTCGCTTGCCCTCCCGGCCGATCCCGTCGTCGCTCCTCCGTCACGTGACGGCGGCCACGCTCCGTCGTCGCTCCTAGGCCTCGGCCGCGATTGCGGCGCGATCCTCCGGTCGACCCAAGTGGTCTCGGCGTTCGCCGGGCCGTGATCAGCGTCGCTTGAAGAACTGCACGGCGCGCTCGTGCTTCTCGGCGGCCACGCGACTGTTGAACGTTCCCAGGTTCTTTCGCTTGCCGGTCCTGGGGTCCTTCTTCATGGAATAGAGCCGGTACTTGCCGGAACGCAGGCGGCGGATCATGCGGTCGTCTCCGCGGCGGAAGATGGTGACAGCGCCGGGAGTTGGCCATCGATGAATCTCGGGGCTCAGGGGAGTCTCACCCCGCGAGACCCTTTCCAGAGAGGCTGATCATGGCAAGCACGCGAGGCGACAAGATTTTCCCGCACTTCTGGTACACCAGGGAGGCGGAGGAGGCGGCGCGGTTCTACACGTCGATCTTCCCCGACTCGCGCGTGGACCGGGTGTCGGCGCTGCCGGTGGACAGCCCGGCCGGCCCGGCGGGCTCGGTGAAGGTGGTGGACTTCACGCTGTTCGGGAAGCGCTTCCAGGCGATCAGCGCGGGGCCGCTGGACCCTTTCAACCACGCCATCTCGATGGTGGTGGTCTGCGAGGACCAGGCGGAGCTCGACCGTTACTGGTCGGCGCTGCTCCAGGGGGGCAACCAGGAGCAGTGCGGGTGGCTCCGGGACCGGTACGGCGTCAGCTGGCAGGTCGTGCCGCGGATCCTCGACGACATGCTCGCCGACAGCAACGTAGCCCGCGCAAAGCGGGCGGCCGAGGCGATGCTGGAGATGGTGAAGATCGACATCGCCAAGCTGAAGGCGGCATACGACGGGAAGTGAGGCGCGCGTCCCCGGCGGCCTCAGCGTCGACGGGGCGCACTTCTGCGTTTCCGGTTCCCGAGCTGCGAGGCCACCTTCCGGTCCGGGACCTCGAACAAGCCGCGGCGCCCCTTCATGGGGATGGGCCTCCTGAACCGCTTCGCGCGGGTCAGGTACCAGCCCCAGCTGCCGGGTTCGTGCCACGCGCTGGTGCGCTCCAGCGTGCAGTCGACGACCTCGACGACCCCGATGATGGCGCTCCGCCGGGCGTCGTCCGGGACGCCGTAATCCTGAAAGCGCTCCCTGTCGGCGCGGGCACCCGCGTGGATGAGCAGCGGGCCACGGTGCCGGGTCCTCCAGCTGCGGTTCTCGACGTCCTTGTCTCCTCGGACGATGAGTTCCGCCCACGGTTGGTGAATGGTGATGGCGCGCACCCGTGACCTCCTGACCTGAAGGACCCCTTGCGAGCGCCGTGCCTGCCGGCAGGAGTCAGGTGCGCGTGAGGACCGCCCCGTAAAACCCGTCCATCCCGTGGCGGTGCGGAGAGGTCACGAGCGCCGAACCGCGACGGAGCTCGGGCGGGACGGGGGCCTCGACCTGCGCGAGCTCCGGGTGTGTCTCGAGGAACGCGCGGATCACATCCTCGTTCTCCTCGGGCCGGACGGTGCACGTGACGTAGACGAGCCGTCCGCCGGGACGGACGCGGGCCAGGGCGGTCTCGAGCAGGGCGCGCTGGATCGGCGGCCACCGCGCAAAGGACGCCACGTCGGTCCGCCAGCGGATGTCCGGCCCGCGACGGATCGAGCCCAGCGCCGAACACGGCGCGTCGACCAGGACGGCGTCGTAGGTTTCTTGTGGACCCTCGGGGAGGATTCCCACGGTGGCCGCAGCCCCTGCCCGTTCGGCCCGGTGCCGCAGGCGCTCGAGCGCCTCGCGATCGACGTCGTAGGCGTCCACCCTCCCCTCTCCCTGGAGCGCGGCGGCGAGGAGCAGGGTCTTCCCGCCCGCGCCCGCGCACAGGTCCAGCACGCGCATGCCCGGCCGGGCCTCGACGAGCGCACCGGCGAGCTGGCTTCCCTCGTCCTGGACCTCGAAGAGGCCCTCCTGGTGGGCGGCGAGGCCGAGGACGTTGGGTCGGCCCTCGAGGTGAAGCGCGTCGGAGGCGAACCGGGCGGGGTGGCTGGAGACGCCCTCCGCCTGCAATCGCTCGGCGAGCGCATCGCGGTCGAGCCGGAGCCTGTTGGCGCGAACGGTGATCGGCCCGGGCACGTTGCAGGCGGCGGCGAAGAGGGAAGCATCGGGACCGAGGGAGTGCTCGAGCTCCGGGACGAGCGCGTCCGGCCAGGAGAACCGGGTGGGCCAGTCCTCGGGCGGTGGCCGGGCCTCGGGGAGCTCGTTGCCGGTCCAGGTGCGAACGGAATGCGCGGGGAGGTGCGCGACGTCGCGCAGGAGCGCGGTCAGGAGGCCCGCCGGTG
>DASROG010000311.1:0-9737 GCA_035646995.1 Myxococcaceae bacterium | reverse complement strand
GGCCTCGCGGTGGTGGCGGTCGCTCGGGCGGTGGCGGCTTCGGTGGCGGCTTCGGTGGCGGCGGCGGGATGGGCGGCGGCGGCGGACCTGGCGGCGACGACGAGAAGCGGGGCGGACGGGGCGGCTTCGGCCGCAAGAAGGTCTGCCGCTTCTGCGCCGAGAAGGGCAGCCACCCTGACTTCAAGGACCAGGCGATGCTCAAGTACTTCGTGACCGAGCGCGGAAAGATCATCCCCCGCCGGATCTCGGGGAACTGCGCCAAGCATCAGCGTCAGGTGGCGGTGGCCATCAAGCGCGCCCGCGGCCTGGCCCTCATCCCCTACAACGCCCTGGTGGGCTGAGGAGGACTGACGCCATGCCGATGAAGGTCATCCTCCGCGAGGACGTCCCCAACCTGGGCAAGTCCGGCGAGCTGGTGAACGTGAAGCCCGGGTTCGGCCGCAACTACCTCCTGCCCCGGAAGCTGGCGGTGCTGGCCAACGAGGCCAACGTGGCCCAGCTCGAGCACGACCGGGCGGTCATCTCCGCGCGTCAGGCGAAGCTGCGCGGCAACGCCGAGGAGCAGGCCAAGCGGATCAACGCGGTGTCAGTCACCGTGGCCCGGAAGGTCGGCGAGCAGGACAAGCTCTTCGGCTCCGTGACCGCGCTGGACATCGCCGAGGCGCTGGCGGCCAAGGGCCAGAAGGTGGACCGGCGCCACATCCACCTCCCCGAGCCCATCAAGACCGTGGGCTGGCACGAGGTGGAGGTCCGGCTGCACCGGGACGTCGCCGCCCGGATCAAGGTCGAAGTCGTCCCCGAGGGCTGACGTCAACCCTCCGCTCGAGGCCGTCCCGGGGCGTCGACTCCCGGGCCGCTTTGCCGTTGCTGTCTGTCAGGGAGCGGAGGGATCCTGCGCCGCTCCCCGCCGGGAGTGGTGAACGATGGCCGTCGTCCAGCCGATCCGTCAGCAGACCGAAGATCTCGCCGCCGAGCGCGCCGTGCTCGGGGCGGTCCTGGCGGACAACACCGTGGTCGCCTCGGTGGCCGAGGTGGTCCTCGCCGACGACTTCTCCAGCCCCGCTCACGGGCAGATCTTCGCCGCGATGCTGGCCCTGGATGGGACCCAGCGACCGGTCGACCACCTCACCCTCTCCGAGGAGCTGAAGACCCGCGGGCAGCTGGCCGGCGTGGGCGGCCCCGCGTACCTGATGACGCTGGACCAGGTGGTGCCCCTGGCCTCCAGCGCCGTCGAGTACGCGCGGATCGTCAAGGACCAGTCGGTCCGGCGGCGGCTGGCGAACGTGGGCCGGGAGATCCTCGAGCTGGCCAGTCAGGACACCGGCGAGCTGGATGCCATCCTCGACGAGGCCGAGCGGCGCGTCTTCCAGCTGGCGGAGCGCAAGCGCGAGGGCGAGCTGAGGCCGGTCCGCGAGCTGATGGAGCGCACGCTCGACCTGCTCGACCGGATGAAGATGTCGTCGAGCGGCGTCACCGGGCTGTCCACCGGCTTCGTCGACCTCGACCTGCAGCTGACCGGGCTGCATCCCGGAGAGCTGCTCATCCTCGCCGCGCGGCCCGGGGTGGGTAAGACCTCTCTGGCGATGAACGTGGCGATGCACGTGGCCCTCAAGGAGGAGCGGCCGGTGGGCATCTTCTCGCTGGAGATGCCGGCGGATCAGCTGCTGATGCGCCTCCTGGCGAGCGCCGCCCGGGTGGACATGAAGAAGCTCCGGGGCGGGCGACTCACGGCGCACGACGAGGAGAAGTTCCAGGAGGTCGCCGGCAGCCTGTTCAACGCTCCCCTCTTCATCGACGACACCGGCGCCCTCTCTCCCTTCGACCTCCGGGCGAAGGCCCGCCGGCTGAAGCAGAGGAACCAGAGCCTCGGCCTCCTGGTGGTGGACTACCTCCAGCTCATGCATCAGAAGGGGAAGGTGGAGAGCCGGCAGCTCGAGGTGAGCGAGATCAGCCGGTCCCTGAAGGCGCTGGCCAAGGAGCTGGAGGTCCCCATCCTCGCCCTGAGCCAGCTGAACCGGAAGGTGGAGGAGCGCAAGGGCGGCCGGCCGATGCTCTCCGACCTCCGCGAGTCCGGCGCGATCGAGCAGGACGCCGACGTGGTGATGTTCATCCATCGGGACGACGACGGGGACGAGGACGGTGGCGGCGGCCGGGGATACGGCCGCGCTGGAGCGGTACCGATCGAGCTCATCGTCGCCAAGCAGCGCAACGGTCCCACCGGGACCATCGATCTGGTCTTCCTCTCCGAGTTCACCCGCTTCGAGAGCCGGGCGCGCGGGGCCTGACGTCAGTTCGAGCTCGCTCCCCGGCACGAGCGCGCGGACCTACCTTCTCGTCTCGCGCGCGAGTTCGGCGAAGGCGCGATCGATCGCGCGGCCGATCTCGTCCTCCGGCGAGAAGAAGTGCCCACGGACGATCCTCCTGAGCGCCTGGAACAGCGCCCTGGTCCTCAGCACCGCAGCGCTCATTTGGCCCCCACCGTGAAATCCGAAGCCGTCGGGACACGGCGCGGGATGGGCACCAGAGCAGGGACCTGGTCCCGGTAGGCGCGGTACTGCGCGCCGTACTCCCGCACCAGGTCGCGCTCCTCGAGCTGGATGGCCACCAGGATGTACCCGAGCATGCCGAGGGCGAAGACGAGGCGTCCCACGGTCATCGTCGGCGCAGCCCAGAACGCGAGGATGAACCCGAGGTACAGCGGGTGGCGGACCCACTTGTAGAACCACGGCGTCCGGAACCGCGGAGAGGGGACCTCCCTTCTCCTCGCCGCGAGATACGCTTGCCGGAGCCCGAACAGCTCAAAGTGGTTCAGGAGAAGGGTCGAGAACAGCGCGAAGAGCCACCCGAGCGCCGAGACGGCGAGAATCGCGAAGCGGGCCGCCGGCGCCTGGACGTTCCACACCACGGCAGGAATCGGCCGCCAGAGCGCGAAGAGCACGACGAGGATAGCGCTCGCGGCCAGCACGTAGGTGCTCCGCTCGATCGGCTTCGGGACGATGCGCGTCCACACCTCCTTGAATCCGCGGCGTGCCATCCCGCTGTGCTGAACGGCGAACAAGGTCAGCAGCAGCACGTCCGCTAGCAGCGCCGTGCCAGGCGCGGAGGATGGCCCGCCGGCATCGACGGTCCGCGGTACCGGCGCGCCCTCTACGAACGCGATCGCGTAGAGAAACGTCGCCACGAACACCGCGTAACAGACACCGCCGTACAGCACGTACGCCACTCGCTTCATGAGACGGCTCCTTCCGGCGCGCGTGTGCGCGCCTGTTGCTCGGTGAGGTCCCGCGCTGGGCCCGAGGTGCGAGGGACTAGGTCGGCCCGTTCCGCGACGAAGCCGGCGATCTGCGCCCAGGCGCGGCGACTCTCGGCGAGCCAGGGAAGGGTGAGCGGCCAGTCGTGCTGCATCCCTGCGCCCACCAGCAGGCGGGCATCGGTTCCGGCAGCTCGCGCGCGGGCCACCCAGCGGTGCGTCTCCTCGGCGAGCACCTCGTCCTCACCCACCAGCACCAGCATGGGAGGGAGCCCGGAGAGGTCGGCGAGGGCAGGTGAAGCGCGTGGGTCGTGCGGATCCGCGGGTCCGAGGTAGTGGCGCCTCCACTGGCGCAGATGCTCCGGGCTGAGCCACAGGTCACGGTGCCGGCCGGAGACCGCGCCGCGGGTCAGGTTCGCCGACGGCGAGAGGAGAACGGCTCCGCGGGGCGAAGGCTCCCCGAGCTCGCGGAGCTGGACCATCAGGCTCAGGGCGAGACCGCCTCCCGCGGAGTCACCGCCCACCAGCGCCGGCCGTCCCGGGGCGATCGACCCGAGGGCCCGCCAGGCAGCGAGCGCATCCTCGAGCGCCGCGGGGAACGGATGCTCGGGGGCGAGCCGGTAATCGGGAACCAGCACCTCCGCGTGACAGCGGTAGCTCAGCCGGACGGCGCGGCTGCGGTACGTGCTCGGAGACCCCATCACGAACGCGCCGCCGTGGAGGTAGAGCATCACCCTCGTGGGACGGGGCGTCGCCCGGATGCTCTCGATCGCCAGGTTCCCTACCCGGTGGTCTCCAAAGACCACCGAGGGATGCCGCGCGAGCACGGTGGCCCGCGTGGTCCCGCCGAAGCGCTCGAACCGCCGGCGCATGGTCTGCGGCGGCGTCCTCGGACGGAACAGCGAGCGCATCACGAGCCCGTAGGCGTGCAACGACAGCCAGCGAATGATCCCTGTGACGAACGGCGAGCGCGGAGTCGGGTTCGAAGTCTTGATCTGCACGCCGCCACGCTACGGGGCGAGGCACGATCGAAGCTTTTGGGGAACCTGAGCGCTAACTGAGGGCTTCCTGAGCGAGGAAGGCCTCGATCTCCGAGGAGAATCGTGCCCACGCCGGCTCGGTCGGGAGCACGACGTGGTTGCGGCTCTCCAGCGGGACAAAGCGTGCCCCGGTGATGCCGCTGGCCAGCTCGAGCCCATCCTTCATCGGCACGACCGCGTCGTCCCGGCTGTGGAGCACCAGCGTCGGGACGCGCACCCGGGACAGCTCGTCGCGGATGTCGATGTCGCCGAGCGCGGAGAGGAGTTCTGCGGCGTTGTCCGGAGTGGTGGTGAGACGCTGGAGCTCGTTGAACTCCTCGGCCAGCGCCTGGCTCGCGTCCGGGAAGAAGGTGGTGGTGAAGATCTGCCGGAACGCAGCGTTGCGACCACCCCATCCCTGGCGCATGAGCACCATCATCGCCTCGAAGGCGCGGGTCAGCCTCGGCTTGTTCTTGGCCCGCCACCCTCGCGCGCAGCCGCCGATGAGGATCAGCGCCGAGACGCGCTCGGGGTGCCGGGCAGCGTATGCGACGGCGACCGACGCCCCCTGTGAGAGGCCGACCAGCGGCGCCCGCTCCACCGCTGCCGCGTCGAACACCGTGGCCAGGTCCGAGACGAATCGGTCGAAGCTGAGCTCGGGAGGTGCCCAGTCGGAGAGTCCGTTGCCCCGCGCGTCGTAGCGCACCAGGCTGTGCCGCCGGCTGAAGAGCTCGAGCCAGTGCCTCGAGACCTCGAAGCGCCAGTCCAGCTCGAGGTGGCTCAGCCAGTTGGCTGCCTTGACGATCGGCGGACCGTCACCGAGCCGGGCGTACGCGAGCCGGGTGCCGTCCTTTGCCTTGCAGAAGTGGGTCCGCTGCGTCGCCGCGAGCGAGCCGGGCCCCGGCGCCCGCCCGTCGGACTGACGGACGTCCGCGAGCAGTCGGTACCCCTGGCCGCGCACGGTCTGGAGCTCCACGCCGGTCGCGCCCTCGAGGGCGCGGCGGATGAGCGAGATGTTGTACTGGAGGTTGTTGGGCTCGACGAAGGTGTCCGGCCAGAGGCGGTCGATCAGCTCCTGCTGGCGCTGGAGGCTTCCGGCGCCCTCGACGAGCAGCAGGAGGGTGTCGAAGGCCTTCCCGGGTAAGGGGACGGCCGAGCCATCGCGCACCAGCCGCCGCTCCCGTGCCTCGAGGCGGAACGGACCGAAGCTGTAGACGGGACCTGCCACGCGACCGAGCCTCGGCGGCGGAGCGTAGCACGTGGTTCGGGCGCTCTCCGTGGGCGGATGCCTCAGGAGATCGCACGGGCGAAGCGAGCCTCAGGCCTTCGCCGGCGGAGCCGCCTCGCCCTCGCGGTAGAGCCAGCATCCGATGACGATGGCGATCACCATCACCACCAGCCCATCGATCGACCAGAGCAAGGCGAACCGGCGCCCGAAGAACCCCGATGGAATCAGCCCTAGAAGGGCGATCGGGATGACCAGCGCCCAGGTCACGACCGCGGCAATCACCGCAGTCCGACCGCCCGGGCCGAACCGGGGCCGGATGGCTGCGTAGAGCCACACGCCGATCAGCGCCTTCGCCAGGTCGTAGACCGCGTAGTACACCATGTGGCTCGGCTGCTCCTCGACCGCGGTGCGACCGAGGTTCGCCATCACCTGCACCCACCGCTCCCTGAGCAGGACGCCGTGGACCACGCCGTCGCCGATGAAGCAGAGGATTCCAGCGACGACGCCGCCGAGGACGATCCTCGGAACGTTCATCCTTCCCATCTCCCTCGCTCCTTGACCCGGCCAGGGAGAGTCGCCCGAAGGCCGAGACCCGATTCCGGATTGCCCGTCCCGCCCCCACCGACGGTCGGGAGCGTAGCCGGTCTGCTCCACCAAGGCGCAAGCGTGTCGCATCAGGCTGCCCGGGCGCCGCCGTTGACCCCAGGGGGAGACGGGCCCGACTCACTCGAGGCTGCGAGCCCGCGGAGGATCTCGCAGGCGCTCAGGGCCGGCGACTCGCGCGGCGGGCTCCCAGGGAGGCCCGCACCACCCCCCGGGCGGCCGAGACAGCCCGGACCGGCGGCACCCCTGCACCGAGCTCCGTCGCAAGCGCCGAGGCGAACCGACAACCGGATCCACGATGCTCGGGGCCCCGCGGCAGTCGCGTCGAGCGGAACGACCGCGCCCTTCCCTTCCACGCGAGGACGTCGGTGACGCCTGGCCCGGGAACGTGGCCGCCCTTGACCACCACCCCCTCGAACCCGAGCGCCTCCAGCAGCCGGGACGCGCGGCGGGCCTCGTGGGCGTTGGCGATCCGCCCGAGCCCGAGCAGCCATGCCGCCTCGCCCGCGTTGGGCGTGAGCCAGACATCCCTTCTCGCGAGCGACAGGTAGTGGCGACGGCCGAGTCCCGAGAGCCGTCCACCGCTCGAGGCCCGGACCACGGGATCCACGACCCAGGGAACGCGGACGCCCTCGAGCGCCCGCTGCACGGCCCGGAGCTGCCCCGAGCCGGGCATCATCCCCAGCTTCACCGCATGGATGGGGCCGAGCTCGCGGAGCGCGTGGATCTGCGCGGCGATCAGCGCTGGCACCACCGCCCTCCAGTCGAACGTGCGCCGTCCCTGCGCCGTCACCGCCGCCGCGACCACCAGCGGCACACCGCCGCGCTTCCGCACCGCCTCGGCGTCGGCGAGCAAGCCTGCCCGACCCGCAGGCTCCAGCCCACCCACGAGGAGGACGCGCGGGCGATTCCTCCGGCCGCCGGACCCGAGCGCCACCCGTCCTGTCCGGGCCGTCCGCATTCCCGCGATGCTTGCGGAGCGGCGCCGTGCTGGACGCTCAGCGCCGCGCGTCGCGCGCACGCGTGACCAGCCCGCGGTAGACCCCCAGCTGCAGGGGCATCGACTGGAGCAGCAGCTCCGGGTGCCACTGCACCCCGACTGCGAACGCTCCGTTGCTCGACTCGATGGCCTCCACCACCCCGTCGGGCGCCACCGCGCTCGCCACCAGCCCCTCTCCCAGGCGTGACACCGCCTGGTGATGGGTGGAGTTGACCATCAGCTGTCCGCGCCCCACCAGCTCCGCCAGCACCGTTCCCTCCCGCACCTCCACCGGATGCGAGGGCTGGGTCCGGTCGTGCGCCTGCTCGTGGTTGCGGGCCTCGGGAAGCTCGCGCTGGATGTCCTGCAGGAGCGTGCCGCCCAGCACCACGTTGAGCAGCTGCATCCCGCCGCAGACCCCGAGCACCGGCATGTTTCGCCGCAGCGCCGCCTGGAGCAGCGCCGTCTCGAAGCGAGTCCGCGCCGGCTTGAGCGTGCCCAGCCCCTCGCGCGCAGCCTCCCCGTACGCCTCGGGCGGGACGTCGAATGCGCCCCCCGTCACCACCAGGCCGGAGATGCGGTCGAGGAAGGCGTCGATCATCCCCGGGTCCGTGGCCAGGGGGAGCACCATCGGCAGCCCGCCCGCCCGGAACACCGCCTCCGCGTAGGGGGACTTCAGCACGTAGCGCGACGGTGCCTCGACACCGGCCGCGTCCTCGACGTCCGGGGTGAGGCCGATGGTGGGCCGACGCACGACGTGTCCGTGGGGCTTCACGTGAGGCCCTCAGTCTCCCCCAGAAGGAAGCCTCGTTGCAGCGCCTCGACGCGGGAGGCCGGGTCACCCCCTGACCAGAGGTCGGACACCACCGCCACCCCGTGTACGCCCACGCGGGCCACGGCGGTCACCGTCTCCAGCCCGATCCCGCCGATGGCCACCACCGGGAGCGGGCTCGCCTGCACCTCTCGCCGGAGCCGCTCCAGGCCGAGCACCGGAGCCGGGACCTCCTTCGTCCGGGTGGCGAAGACCGGTCCGAGCCCCACGTAGCTCGCCCCCGCAGCGGCCGCCTCGCGCGCCCCCGCCGCCCCGCGCACCGTGACTCCCAGGAGACGGTCCGGGCCGAGCAGCCGGCGAGCCTCGGCCGGCGGGAGGTCCTCGTCCCCCAGGTGCACCCCGTCGGCTCCGGAAAGGAGCGCCCAGTCCACACGGTCGTTCACCAGCACCATGATGCCAGCGGCCCGCAGCGCCTCCACCGCCTCGCGCACCGCCTCCCACGCCGCGCGCCCCACGGCACGCTTGCACCGGACCTGCGCGACGCGGATCCCGGCCCGGCCCAGCCGACGCGCCTGTTCGGCCAGCGTCAGGTTTACATGCCCGCTGTCGTCCACAACGGCGTACAGCCCTCTCGGCAACCTTGCGGCGCTCAAGCGATGCCCTCTCCCGGAGAGTGTTGTTGACGACCGGAGGGCCGCCCGTCAAATTCGCCGCCATGGCCGAGCCACTCGACCCGAAGAACATCGACAAGCGCACTGCTGCCCGGTACCTGTCCCAGGGAGAGGTCGACGAGAAAGCCTGGGACCGCTACCTCAAGTCCCTTCCCGACGTCTCGGAGAAGGCCGCCCAGGTGGAGACCGTCATGGCCGACACCGACGACTTCCTGGACGACGAGATCGCCGAGGAGTGACGGCGGTGGCCTCCGGCGACGAGCGCGCACGCGGTGAGACGTTCGTGCTCGAGCGCGCCGGCCAGGCCATCGACTTCACCACCGTTCTGCTGGGGTTCGCGTCCTCGGCGCTCATCCACATGGGCGTCCAGGCCCACCCCGAGTCCGGGACCGTGAGCAAGGACCCGGCACTGGCCCGCGAGGTCCTGGACCTCCTCTCCCTGCTCCGGGAGAAGACCCGGGGGAACCTCACCGCGGAGGAGGAGCGCTTCTTCGATTCGCTCCTCACCGACCTCCGCCTCAAGTTCGTCGAGGCCTTCCCCCGTTGACTGCGCCGCGGTCCGCGGTCGGCTCGCAGGCGCGGGCCGTGGCCATCATCTGCATGCTGGTATCCGGAGTCTCGGGCGCTGCTTCGGTGAGCGCGGCCGTCGGCCTGTCGGACCGCGGGATCCGGAGCGCCGAGTCGCTCCCTCGAGGCACGCCGACCGCGGACATGTTCGCGCGCCTGGCGGAGGCCCACGCCCGCGCGTCGCGACCGGACCGGCAGGCCCGGGCGGCGCTGCTGGTGGTCCTCGCCGTCTCCATGTTCTTCACCTTCGTCTCCGCGGGGCGGGTGCTGCGGCCCGCGGGGCTGCCCCGAGAGGGGATCCGCCGTCTGCTCTGTGGCGCGGCACTGGTGTCGGCGGTGCTGCGGACGGTCGAGGGGGCGGCAGACGCGGCCTTTGCCCTGCGCTTCGCCCGTCTCGCCACCCAGGTGCTCCCCCCGGGGGAGCCCGTCCCGGCCGACTCGGGCCTCGCCCCGACGTTGACCGTGGGGACGTCCATCGTCCAGACGCTGCTCGTGGCCGGGACGCTGGCCATCATCGCCCAGTACTTCCGCTCGGCCAGGGTGAAGGCCTGGGCGGCACTGCAGGACGAGGCACCGCGCTAGCGTCGCCTCGTTCCAGGGGAGGACGGCGCAGTCATGCGGGCCGGCGTGGACGAGGCGACGCTAGCG
>DASROG010000310.1:0-4271 GCA_035646995.1 Myxococcaceae bacterium | reverse complement strand
CCTTCACCGGGGCCGTCGGTGCGCACAAGGGAGCATTCGAGGAGGCCGACGGAGGAACGCTGTTCCTCGACGAGATCGGCGAGCTTCCTCTCGAGCTGCAGCCGAAGCTCCTCCGGGCTCTCGAGTCGGGAGAGATCAAGCGCGTGGGCTCGAGTCGGCCCGGTCACGCCGACGTCCGGGTGGTGGCGGCAACCAACCGCGACCTGCTCGCGGCCAGCCGCACCGGCCAGTTCCGGGACGACCTCTATTACCGGCTCTACGTGGTCCCGCTGACGCTTCCGCCGCTCCGCACCCGCCGGGATGTCTGCCCGGCGCTGGCCGAATACCTGCTGTCGCAGTTCTCACCGCGGGGGCAGACGGTGCGCTTCACGCCTGCGGCGCTGGCGCGACTGGAGTCCCACCCCTGGCCGGGCAACGTGCGCGAGCTGCGAAACGTCGTCCATCGGGCGCTGCTCCTTCGTCGGGGGTCGGCCATCGATGAGGCGGATCTCACCTTCGACCCCGATCCCTCCCCCCGGCCACGGGAGGGGAGCGCTGTCGCCGGTCAGTACATTCCCGGCCGGAAGCTGGAGGAGCTGCTCGAGCTGGCGGAGCGACAGATCGTCGAATCCGCGCTCCGACAGTTCAACAACAATCGCGAACGGGTGGCGAGAGAGCTGGGTGTCGCTCGCTCGACCTTGTTCAAGCGGCTGAAAGACTGGGGAATGACCCGTCAGGACGACCCGGAGCAGCCGCAGGAGCAAGCGTAGGGCCCCACGGCAAGCGACTCACCGAGGGGAACGCGCAAACGTCCGTCGTTCGACCGAAACGCAATCCGGCCGGTTCCAGATCCGCTGGAGCGACCAGAGCTTCCGCCGCTCAGGAGGGCATGCACGTCCTCCGTCAACGGGAGCAATTGCGAATGCACACGTGGTGGAAGCGATTGGCAGTGATCTCGATGCTGGCGGCTGGCGCTGCGTTCGCCCAGTCTGGTGGCTCGACCAGCGGTGGCACCGGCACGACCGGTTCCGGCTCGACCACCAGCGGCGCGACGACGTCTGGCTCGACGTCGGGCGGGACGGGTTCCTCGATGGGCGGAGCGGGCTCGTCCGACCAGAGCGGCTCGGGCTACGGAGGCGGGGGCGACGCCGGGACGAAGGGGAAGAAGAGCGCCCCTGGCACCCCTGGCGCCACCGGCACCTCGACCGACCCGAGCACCCCGGCCAAGTAACGCCGGCTTGCAGTCCCGGACGCCCCGGGTCTCCCTCCGCGGAGAGGCCCGGGGCGTTCCAGCGTCGGGAGGGAATGGGCGGACCATCGACGCCGGGGGTGAAATAGAAGCACGCTCCCCGACGTCCCATCGGCGGACTGCACCCGTGCCCACCTCCTTCGGCAGACGCCCGGGTCTCGACGCCGGGCGGCTCCTCCTTCTGGCCGCCCTGGTCGTCGCCGGCCTGTGGTTCTGGAGCTCCCCCTGGCTGGCCCCCCTCCGGCTTCTGGTGGTCCTGGTGCACGAGACGGGGCACGCGCTCGCGACCCTGGCGTTCGGCGGCAGGGTCGAGCGGGTCATCGTCGGCGCGGACGAGTCGGGGCAGTGCCTCTCCGCCTTGCCCGCCGGCTGGCTTCCGCAGATCGCCGTGTACTCGGCGGGCTACGTCGGATCCGCCCTGTCCGGCGCGCTCCAGCTGGTGCTCGCCTTCCGGTTCCGGCTGCACCGCGCGGTGCTGTACGCGATGGGCGCGTGGGTGACCACGATGGGGGTCATCTACGCGGGGAACGGCTTCACCCTCGGCTACTGCCTGGTGATGGGCGCGGTCCTGCTCGTGCTCGCGCGGTTCCTGCCCGCGGGAGCGGTGAAAGCCCTGGTGATGGTGATCGCCGTGTTCACCGGCCTGTACGCGCTCTTCGATCTTCGGGACGACCTCTGGCTCCCGGGCGCCGGCCTCAGCGACGCGGCGCTGCTCGCGGCCCAGACCCACGTCCCGGCGGTGCTCTGGTCCCTGCTCTGGTCGGCGGTGTCGGTCGCGGTGCTGGTGCTCGCCGGCTCGATCGCGCTCCGCCGCGCCACTCCGGTGCCGGGCGACGCCCTGGAGGCGGTCAGGTCCGCGGCCGCATCCGGTATGCCACGAACGAGGCCGCATCCTTGAGCTGGAAGTAGGGATTGCGGGTGGCCTCGCGGTCGAGGGAGGAGACCGGGACGTCGCCGTAGTCGTGACCGGGGAAGAGGCGGGTGGCGCCGGCGAGCTTGCGAAGGGTCTGGTGGAGCGTGCTGTACATCTGCCCTGGATCCCCGCCGCGGAGATCGCACCGGCCGCAGCCGTTGACGAACAGGGTATCCCCCGAGAGGAGCGCATCCGAGGCGTAGAGGCACTGCGAGCCCGGGGTGTGGCCCGGCGTGTGGATGACCCGCGCAGTCACACCGCCCAGCGGAACCGGATCGCCCGGACCCAGCGGCCGGAGCGCGTCGCCGAACGTCCTGAGGTCGTCCGAGAACTCGATCTCCGCCCGATTGGCGTAGACGGGGAGGTCTCGGCGGGCGAGCAGCTCCCCCACCCCGTTGGTGTGGTCCTTGTGGGAATGGGTGAGGAGGATTCCACACAGTCGCTTGCCGTGGATGACGCAGGTCTTCTCGATCGCGTCCACGTCCCACGCCGGGTCCACCACCACCACGTCCCGCTGCCCCTCGGTGCCCACCAGGTACACGAAGTTCTTCATCGGGCCGAGCTGGAGCTGGTGAAGGAAGAGCTGCGCGGGCATGAACCGACCGACGACCTCCGGGGACACATTGTGCCACCACCCGCGGGGCGCGCGCCTTCTCGGCTAGGCTTGCCGGCGACGTGGCGCTCGACAAGCGGCTGGTGTCGCCGAAGGAACCACCCCTCTTCATCCTCGGGGTCCTCGTCTCCAGCCTGTGCTGGGCGGCGCTGACTCTGCTCACCCTCGGCTTCGGGCTCCTCTACGCAGTGCTCACCCTGGGCTTCGTCGCGATGGCGCACGCCGTCTTCCTCGCCTCGGTGCGCGGCAACGGCGTCCGGGTCGGCCCGGGCCAGCTGCCGGACCTCCACCGGCGTCTGGTCGCCGCCTCGCACCGGCTCGGGGTGGAGCGGGTCCCCGAGCTGTACCTCCTCCAGTCGGGCGGGCTGCTCAACGCGTTCGCCACCAAGCTGCTTTCGCGCCGCTTCGTCATCCTCTACTCCTCGCTCGGCGACGCCTGCAGCGACCCGCGGCAGCTCGACTTCGTGCTCGGCCACGAGCTCGGCCACCTGGCGGCGGGACACCTCGCCTGGAACGGCTTCCTGCTCCCGTTCCGGCTCGTGCCCTGGCTCGGAGCTGCCTACAGCCGGGCGCGCGAGTACACCGGCGACCGGTGCGGGCTCGCGGTGGTCGAGGAGCTGGAGCCGGCGATGCGAGGTCTGGTGGTGCTGGCCGCGGGCGGGAAGTACGCCGGGGAGGTGAACCTCCATGCGTTCGCCGAGCAGAGGGCCGAGAGCGGACGCTTCTGGATGGCGACGACCGAGCTCATGTCCTCCCATCCCTTCCTCTGCAAGCGCGTGGCGGAGCTGCAGAACCTGGTGCATCCCGGGACCGTGACCCCGGTCCCGCGGACGCCGCTGGCGTACCCGCTGGCCCCCGTTCTGGGGATGACCGCCCCGGGCTCGAGCGGGGTCGTGTTCCTGGTCCTGCTCTACCTCGGGGTGGTGTTCGCCTTCGCGGCGAAGGAGCTCCGCACCCGGCTGGCCCAGGCGGGCGCCGCCGCTCCGCCCGGCCTGCAGCTGCCCTTCGTTCCCGACCGGAACGAGGACTCCGAGGCCGATCCCGACGACGAGGACGCCGCGGCGGAGGACCCGGACGAGGAGGAGATGCAACCCGTCCCCGGGACGCTCCCTGGGGGGAAGACCTACCGCGAGTGACCGGGCCGGGCGGCCGCGCCGGACGTCAGAGACCGAGCTGTGTCAGGCCTGGGTGGTCCGCCGGCCTCGGCCCCCGCGGCCAGCGGAACTTCCGGTCCTCCTCGCGGATCGGCACGTCGTTGATGCTCGCCTCCCGCCGCCGCATGTACCCCTCGGCGTCGAACTCCCACTGCTCGTTGCCATGAGCCCGGAACCAGTTCCCCGAGTCGTCGTGGTACTCGTAGACGAAGCGGACGGCGATCCGGTTCTCGTGGAAGGCCCACAGCTCCTTGATGAGCCGGTAGTCCAGCTCCTTCGCCCACTTGCGCACCAGGAAGGCATGCACCTCGGCGCGACCACGCGGAAACTCGGCGCGATTGCGCCAGATGGTGTCTTCCGTAT
>DASROG010000309.1:0-2864 GCA_035646995.1 Myxococcaceae bacterium | reverse complement strand
GTCCCTTCACCGTCGCCAGGACGGGCTGGGGCGGCTCGGCGATCACGGCAGGCCCCGGCTCGGCCACCCGGCTGCCTCCGGCGCGTCGGCGCGCCTCCTCGGCGAGCGGGTGAACCACGGCCACGACGTCCGGGGAGAGATCCTTGAGCGCCAGGAGCCGCTCGAACCGGTCCGCCGCCGTCGCCATGTCTCCGCGGAGGTGGCAGCGGTGGTTCGCCCGCTCGCGGAGAACGCGCGCCGGAGGGCGGGGGGCAGTCCGGTGGCCGAGCCGGAGGCACCCGTGCTCGCCGCCCCGCCCCAGCCGGTGCTGGCGACGGTGAAGGGACAGGTCGCGGGAGGGGGGTCCGTCGGGCCGGGTGGCACGGTGGTGTGGCTCACCCGCACCGACGGGCCGACGCCCCGGCCGAAGGCCATCGAGCGGACGGTGGTCCAGCGGGGCAAGCAGTTCATTCCCCGGGTGCTCGCCGTTCCTGTGGGCGCGACCGTGCACTTCCGGAACGACGACGAGTTCTTCCACAACGTCTTCTCCCTCAGCCGCCCGAACGACTTCGACCTCGGGCTGTACCGGAGCGGAGACTCCCGGGACAGGACGTTCCGTACGCCCGGGCCGGTCAACCTCCTGTGCAACATCCACACGTCGATGGTGGGCTACGTCTACGTGGTGGACTCGCCGTACTACGCCCAGGCCGACGACGGCGGCTCCTGGACGGTCAAGAACGTCCCCTTCGGCGACTACCAGGTCCACGCCTGGCACGAGTCCAGCCTCGAGCCGGTCAGGCGTGCGGTCTCGGTAAAGGCCGAGGCGGTGACCGCCCCGCGCCTCACCGTGAACAGCGACCGTCCGCCGATGACCTTCGTCCCGGACAAGGCGGGAAAGCCACGGCAGACCCAGCTCGGGTACTGAGCGGCCGACGATTGTTGCTCTCGGGAGAACGGTCGATTCCAGGGCACTCCGGCTTGCGTTCGCCTCCGGCGCGGTGAAGGTGAAGCTCGAGGAGAGCCACAATTGTCCACCGCCCGCCCCGTCAGCCGCGTCCTCCAGGCCCACACTCAGCAGGAGGGCGGGGGCTTCGTCGTCCGCCGTCCATTCCCCGCGCCGGGACTGGTGCAGATCGATCCCTTCCTCCTCCTCGATGAGATGGGTCCGGTCGAGTACGCCCCGGGCGAGGCCGTCGGGGCGCCGGATCACCCGCATCGCGGCTTCGAGACCGTCACCTACCTCCTCGAGGGCGACTGGGAGCACGAGGACTCGGCGGGGCACCGCGGGCACATCGGCCCCGGCGACGTGCAGTGGATGACCGCCGGCGCCGGCGTGGTGCACTCGGAGCTCCCCGCGCGGCGGATCCGCGAGCAGGGCGGTCGTGTCCACGGCTTCCAGATCTGGGTGAACCTCCCTCGGCGCGACAAGATGATGGCGCCGCGTTACCAGGAGATCCCCAGCGCTCGTTTGCCCGAACGGACCAGCGACGATGGCCTGGCCAGGGTGCGACTGCTGGCGGGCGAGGCCCTCGGCGGCGAGGCGGTGATCGAGACCCGGACCCCGGTGCTGCTCCACGACTGGACGCTGTCCCCCGGCGCCCGGGTCGAGGTACCGGTCCCGGCGGAATTCCAGGTGTTCGCCTACGTCTTCGGGGGCTCGGTGCTCGCCGGGCCCGAGGCGCGCGAGGTCCGCAACGGGCAGGCGGCGCTCTTCGGCTCTGGCGACCAGGTGATCCTCTCGGTGTCGAAGGAAGCCAGAGGACCGGCGCGGCTGCTCCTGCTCGGCGGCGTTCCGCTCCGCGAGCCCATGGCGCGCTACGGCCCCTTCGTCATGAACAGCCCCGAGGAGATCCACCAGGCCATCGTGGACTTCCAGGCCGGGCGGCTCGGCGCCATCGATCGCTGACCCGAGCGCGCCGCTCACCGAGCCCGGTCGCCAGGGACCGACCCAACAGCAGCTGGTCGTGCTCCTGGTCTCCGGCGTCTCTCGGCAGCCGCAGAATCCGCGCTGGTGGCGGAGGCCGCGCGGTCCGGGGCGGCCGGAGACGCGCCTCTCTCCGTCATTTCCCCGGTGCGGGGGCCGGTTCGGCCGGAGCGGTGGTGCCGGGAGCGGCGGCGGGGGGCGCGCTCACGGTCGATGCTTCGAGGCGCTTCCTGGCGTCCGCCTCGGCCTCCCGGCGCATCGAGGCCAGGCCCTTCTCGAAGTCCTGGCCGATCATCCCGTCCATGTCGGCGACCAGCGAGAACGCCTTTCCCATGAAGTCGTTCTTGCCGTTCATCACCCAGCTCACGTTGGTGCCGCCACCCTCGGGACGGAAGCCGAAGTCGGTCTGCGCGACGCTCGCCATCGGCTTGAGGAACTCGAGTCGGATGCCGACCTTCTGTCCCGGCACGCTCTCGGTGATCCGCATGTTGCCCTCGCCCACCTTGTCGTTGCCGGCCCAGGCATAGGTCGCGCCCACGCCGGAAGGCGGTCCACCGAAGGTGGTCTTCATCGAGGGGTCGAGGTGCGCCCAGGGCGACCATCGGTCCCAGCCGTGGAAGTCGTTCACCAGGGAGAACACGACCTCGGGGGGCGCAGCGATGCGCGTGGTCCGCTCGACCCGGTAGCTCGACGGCCGGGTGGCGATGACCACCACCAGGACGACCACGAGCGCCGCGAGCCCGATGACCACCTTGCGGAACATGGCGTGCACCTCCACCGGAGGGGCGCGAGAGGAGCACCCTCGACGCTCAGCCGACTAGCACGCTCCCGGCCGTCGCCGCAGCGGCAGTCCGCGAGCGGCCGGCCCTCCCGTGCCGACGGGGCTCGACCAGGCGACTCGCCGGCCGAGCGTCCGTAGCTCGGGGCTCGGGGGGAAGCCCGCGGGCGCTCTCCCCGGGGG
>DASROG010000308.1:0-3712 GCA_035646995.1 Myxococcaceae bacterium | reverse complement strand
CCCTGGCCCAGGTGGCGGAGGCAGGCAGAGCACTGGTGGTCGACACCAGCCGCGCCTTCGTCTCCGACCTCCGGACGCCGGTGGTGTTCCCGCGCGTGCCGGGGGCGGGGCTGGGCCGGGTCCAGGACGCGCGGCGGTTCCGGGTGCCGGGGCCGGTGAGCCAGACGATCCTCGGATGTCTCGAGCCGCTCCGCGCCGCGGCCGGGCTGCGGGAGGTGCACGTCTCGGCGCTCATCTGCGCGTCGGGTGCCGGCCGTCAGGGGGTCGCCGAGCTCGAGCAGCAGACCGCGGGTCTTCTCGCCTCCCGGGAGCTCGAGGCCACGCACTTCCCGCACCGGCTGGGGTTCAACCTCATCCCTCAGGTCGGCCCGTTCAGCGAGGGCAGCGGGTCGACGCTGGAGGAGCTCTCCTGGCGGGCCGAGACCGGCCTGCTCTGGGGGCGCGCGGCCCCGGCGCTCGACGGGACGGCGGTGTGGGTCCCGACGTTCTACGGAGACCTGGTGCTGATGCAGGTCCGGCTGGGCCGGCCGATGGCGCCGGGCGAGGCGCGGCAGCTGCTCCAGTCCGCGCCGGGGCTCAAGGTGCTCGACGCGCCAGGCGAGCGCGTGTACCCGATGCCGATGCTGGTGACCGCCGACGACGCGATCCACGTGGGGCGCCTCCGCGCCTTCGCCGGCACCGCGGACGCGCTGAGCTGGTCGCGGCGATCGACAACGCCGGAGCAACGGCCCGTCTGTGCCTCGAGGTGGCCGAGCTGGTGAGCCAGGTCCCTGTGACAAATTGACAGAGGTGGGCGTGCCAGTGTGTCGCGTTGACCCGCGGGGGATTGCGTCGCCCCAGGTGTGCGGGGCGCGACAGCTGGCCCCGCGCTTGCTATCCCTCGGGCGGATGCCCACTCCCCTCCGCGCGGGGTTCGTGCTGCTGGTGCTCGCAAGCCCGGCCTTGGCCCAGACGATTTCCCTCAACTTCGGCGGGTTCGGCGCAGGGGGGACAGTGACCTCGCTCCCCTTCAGCCAGCAGTCGTGCCTCGACGGCAACCAGTACATCATCCAGTGGACTGCGTCGGGTCTGGGGGGAGCCTGCAGCGACATGCAGATCTTCGTCACCAGCGCTCAGGGCTGCCCTCCCGCCGGACCGAACACCCTGGTCATCGATGGGGGCACCCCCGCGGACGTGATCCTCGAAACGGTGAGCACGTCCGATCTTCAGGTGGGAAGCGGGCAGATCGCGAGCAAACGCTTGAGAGACATGCCTTCGCTGGGCGGCAACTGTCCCGACGGACAGGATATCACGAATGCCGTCTGTGCTTTCGTGAGGTACCGCCCCAGCAGCACGAATTGTGACGGCACGGTCACCTCGTCCACCAATCTGACCCTCCACTACGACGCCAACCCTCCCGTTCCCCCGTCGATGAACCTGCAGGCGCAGGATTCGAAGATCGTCGTGCAGCTGGGCCCCGAGGGGGAGACGCTGCTTCGCTACGAGATCCAGTACGCGGAGGCTCCCGCTGCCGATGGCGGCCCGGTCTGGAGGCAGGGACCCAATCTCGACGCGGCCAAGACCAGCCAGTCGATCACCGGGCTGACGAACGGAGTCCAGTACCTCGTGCAGGCCCAGTCGGTCGACGTGGTGGGGAATGTCTCGGGCTACAACACGCCGCAGGCCGCCACCCCGCAGGCGTCGAACGGGTTCTGGGGCGAGTACAAGGACGCGGGCGGACACGAGCTCGGTGGCTGCAGCACCGCGGACACGGCCCTTCCCTCCGTGCTGGGCGCCCTGGGCGTGCTGGTGGCGCTGCTGCGGAGGCGCCGGTGAGGGCGGCGGCGCTCGCGGTGCTGCTGGCCGCCTCGGCGGCGTCCGCGGAGACGGTGGTGCAGATCAAGCCACCCCCGCCACCGCCGCCCCCCATCGGCTTCATCGTCGAGCTGAAGATGGGAACGCTGATCCCGCGGATCGGGGACGAGGCGGGGCTCTCTTCGAATCCCTACGAGACCATCTTCGGCAACAAGAGCATGCTGTTCGGCGGGGGTGAGTTCGACTTCATCTTCTGGCGCGGTTACGGGTCGGCCAGTGTCGGGTTCGCCGCCGGCTATGCGGAGAAGTACGCCCCGGCCATCCTGGTGACCGACGGGCCGGACAACGGACAGCCCTCCACGGAGAAGACGGCGCTGATCATCTTCCCGCTCCGCGTCCCGGTGGCCTACCGGTTCGACCTGACCTGGACGCGCTGGGGCATCCCCCTGGTCCCGTACGCGAAGCTGGCGCTGCTCATGACGCCCTGGCGAGTGACCAAGGGCGGCACGACCGAGGTGGTGAACGGCCAGAGCGGCGCGGGACTGAAGTGGGGCTACGGGTTCACGATCGGAGTGGCGTTCGTGCTGAACGTCCTCTCGCCGCAGATGGCGAAGGACATGGTGACCGACACCGGCATTCGCCAGACCTACATCTTCGCCGAGTACAACTACGACAAGGTCGACGACTTCGGAAAGGTCGGGCTCGACCTCTCGGCTCGCTACTTCACCTTCGGGCTGGGCTTCGAGTTCTAGCGTGGCGCTCACCGTCCTCTACTTCGCTGCAGCTCGCGAGCGTGCCGGGACGGCGCAGGAGACGGTGGAGTGGGCGGGCGGTCCGGTCCGGCAGCTGCTGGAGACGCTGGCCGCGCGTCATCCCGATCTGCGCGCCCTGTTGCCCCACCTGCGGGTGGCGGTGGACCAGGAGTTCACCTCGCTCGACGCGGCGGTTCCCGATGGGGCCGAGGTGGCGCTGGTCCCGCCGGTGGCGGGCGGCTCGGACTGCTTCCGGCTGTCGGACGCACCGCTGGAGCTGGAGGAGGTGGTGCGCGCGGTGGGCGGTCCCGAGCGGGGCGGGGTGGTCACCTTCACCGGCACCGTGCGCTCCGAGACGCGGGGCCGGCGCGTGCGCTCGCTGAGCTACGAGGCCTACGCGGGGATGGCGGAGCGATCGATGGCGAGCATCGGCCGCGAGATCGAGTCGCGGTGGCCCGGCAGCCGCGTGGCCATCGTGCACCGGAAGGGAACGCTGGCTCCAGGAGAGGCCGCGGTGGTCATCGCCGTCTCAGCGCCCCACCGGGCGGCCGCGTTCGAGGGGTGCCGGCACGCCATCGAGCGCCTGAAGGCAGACGTCCCGATCTGGAAGAAGGAGCGGTTCGAGGACGGCGAGGAGTGGGTCGGACTCGGCCCCTAGGCGTCACTTGCCCGCGTCGGGGGCGGCGGCGGGCTTCGCCGCGGGAGTGGCCGCTGCGGGCTTCGGCGCTCCGGCCGGGGGTGCGGCGGCTCCCGCAGCCCCAGCCCCGGCGGGCGCGGCGCCTGCAGCGGCACGCGCCTTGGACGAGAGCGCCTTGCAGCCCTGGCTCAGCTCGTCATGGTGCTGGTCGAGGCACTTGAACAGCATCCCCCGCGTCTTGGGGACCGTGGCGCAGAACTTGGCGATGTCGTCCTTGCACTCGCCTCCGGTGGTTCGGAGATCGGTCAGCCGCGCGTGGCAGCTGAGCGAAAGCTCTTCCTCGTGCTCCCACAGGCAGCGGTAGAGACGACCCATCCCGGGCTGGACGTCCGCGCAGAACGCCTCGACGTCGTCCTTGCAAGGGGAGTCCGACTTCACCGCGATGACCGGCGGAGGTGCGGGGGGCGCCGCGGCGGCCGGAGCGGCCGGAGCGGCCGGGGCTGCGGCCGCTCCGGCGGGAGTGTTCGCC
>DASROG010000307.1:0-15216 GCA_035646995.1 Myxococcaceae bacterium | reverse complement strand
GGCCGAGGAGGCCTGGGGACGGGTGATGTCGAACCGCGTCCACTTCCGCGCCGTGCTCGTGCCCTGAGCCGGGAGGCGATTCAGCGTGCGCGTTCTTCGGCATTCGCTGAGTTTTCAGCGCGGGCATACCGGTTTGCTCGGAGGTCCGGGCGCGGAACCTCGAGGAGCTCCCGTCTTGACGAGAGGAGGCATCACGACATCGACGGCGGGCAGCAGCTCCTCTCCGGCTAGCGAATTCGCTACCGCGGGAGGGGCTCTCGAATCACGGTCGTCGCATCGACCTCTTCCACCGAGCTCAGCCGATAGACCTGCCGGAAACCTTCGTTCTCCAGGTCGGGAATCGCCCGGCGCATCAGCTGGATCTGCTCGTGAACGAGGTGCTCCGCGAGGCTTCGCTCCGGGCGCTGACGGTTCCGCGCGTTGCAGACGGCCTCGGGCAAATCGAAGACGATTGCCAGGGGCAGCCGGTCGTGCTTGCGGGCCACCGCGACCGCCTTCTTCCGGGCCTCGAGGTGCACGTTCATCGCGTCGAGCACGACGAGGCGGCCCGCTGCAAACCGCTTCCGGGCCACGTAGTAGAGAGCGTCGAACGCGTCCTTGGTCGCGGCCTGGTCGTTCTCATCATCGGAGACGAGCCCGCGGAACACGTCCGAGGAGAGAACCTCCGTTGGCCTGAAATGCTTGCGGGCAAACGTGGACTTCCCGCTCCCGGCCGGGCCGATGAGCACGACGAAGGACAGCTCGGGGACCGAGAGCCGCACGCCTGGCATCATCGTCGGCCAGCTCCGAGGGGGTCGTCCAGGACACTCCCCCCTCGCTCCGACCCATCCGGGGGACGAGACCCGTCCGGCGGTTCCGAGGGAGAGGACCTAACCGCCGCCGGGCACGAAGTGTGCTCCGTCGGGCCCGCGATGCGGTGGAGGTCTCTCACAGCCGTCTCGACAGTCGCCTTCGCCCTCGGCTGTGGGCCTCGGAGCGCCAGCAACGGCATCGCGCCCCCGCGCGAGATCGCCGCGTGGTGCAGCTTCCAGGGCATCCGGCTAGGTGTCGAGCCGGGCGTGGTCGCCGGCGGAACGAGCTGCGACCGCCTCGCCGGCATCCTCACCGAGTACCTCCAGACCTACGAGTCGCGCTGGGACGGCGTCGCCGCGCTCCGGAACTGGACTGTCCGCGTCGTCGCCGACCGTCCCACCCAGGGGGCCCAGGCCGGGAGCTTCTTCGCCGGAGAGACCTTCTGGGACAGCCAGATCATCGACCTCTACCAGGGCTCGCTCAGCGTCCTGCCCCACGAAGCCCATCACGTCGCGCTCGGGCCGCCCTCCGCCGACCACGAGGGCTGGTGCCCCTTCGGTGACTGGGAGGCCCGCCAGGGCATCCTCGAGGAACACGCCTATCTCGGCTGTCCCGTGGCCGGGAACTGAAATCGCCTCCGAATGGCGTTTCAAAATCCGCGCACCGCGGCGCGCCCGCGGTGTCCTGCGGACGGTCGGCTGGCCTCCGCATCCTCTCGCCAGCCGCGGAGGTCCAGATGCCACGCGTTCCCTGGGATGAGCATGTCCTGATGGAGTCGTCCGCCAAGGGCCTGCCACCTCTCCTCGTCGTTCAAGGAGGCCCCGGCTTCCCGCTCCTGAACGAGCGCCGGCGATACCGCCGCCTCCTGGGCCTGGAGGAGCGCTTCAGCGTCTTCTACTGGGACCGCAGCGGCGCGGGCCTCCACTCCCCACCTACCGGCCGGTTCGACCTGGACGCCCACGTCGGCGAGACGGTCGCGCTGGTGAAGCGCCTCGCGCGCACCTTCGGACGGAGAGTCAGGGTGCTGGGGATCTCGATCGGCGGCACGGTCGGGCTCCTTGCCCGCCAGCGCGCACCGGAGGCCATCGATCGGGTGGTGGCCATCTCACCCGATCTCGATGGCGCCGCAGGCGAACGTCATGCGCACGCACGGATCCTGGCATCGGTCCGTGAGCCGCGCTGGCACTGGCTCGCCCCGAAGGCGGCCCGGCTCCAGCCCCCTCCGTGCGTCGACCCGGCTCAGTTCCGGCTCCGGGCGGAGCTTCTCGGGCATCTCGGGAGTCTGGAGGCCGACGCCAGCTACGGCACGCAGCTCCTCCGCACCGCGCTCAGCATCGCCGGCACTTACGGCCCCCACCGACTTCCCCGCGTCGTCGCGAACATGGATGCATCGATGCGCGCACTGCTCCCGGAGTACTCCGCGCTCGACCTCATCTCCCGGTGGCCCCGGTCAGCGGTCCCCGTGGACCTGGTGTTCGGTGACGCCGATCTCCTCTCCCCTGCCGAGATGATCGACAGGGTGCATCCACTGCTCGGCCTGCAGGACACGCTACGCGTCGTTCACGGCGCTGCGCACATGGCACACTTCGATGCCCCGGCGGTCGTCCGATCCGTGGTCCTCGGCGAGGAGCCATTCCGTTCGCCGGGGCCGACCCGGAACGGTCCGAACCGCCTCCACACCCCGTGGAGCGATCCTGGGTTGGATGTGCTTCGAAACTAGAAGAGCCTCGGGCGACGACACCCGAGGCCCTCGTCTAGCTCAGCTCCTTCGGATCACCTCACGTCGTAGCGATCCAGGTTCATCACCTTGTCCCAGGCCGCAACGAAGTCGTGGACGAACTTCTCCTGCGCGTCCCAGCTTCCGTACACCTCCGAGAGCGCCCGGAGCACCGAGTGCGAACCGAAAACCAGGTCGGCTCGGGTGCCGGTGTACCTGACCTGGCCCGTCTTGCGGTCCCGCCCTTCGAACACGTCTTTGGCGTCCGACGTCGGCTTCCACTCCGTGTCCATGTCGAGCAGGTTCACGAAGAAGTCGTTGGTCAGCGCGTCCGTCTTCTTGGTGAAGACCCCATGCTTGGACGGCCGGGCGTTGGTGTTCAGGACCCGCATTCCACCCACCAGCACCGTCATCTCCGGCGCGGTGAGCGTCAGCAGCTGCGCCTTGTCGATCAGGAGCTCCTCGGTCGACACCGGCGCCCTGGCCTTCTGGTAGTTGCGGAAGCCGTCCGCGAACGGCTCGAGCGCGGAGAAGGCCTCGACGTCGGTCTGCTCCTGCGATGCGTCGGTGCGCCCAGGCGTGAAGGGCACCGTCACCTTGACCCCGGCGTTCTTCGCCGCCTGCTCCACCGCCGCGCAGCCGCCCAGCACGATCAGGTCGGCCAGCGAGACCTTCTTGCCTCCCTTCGCCGGTCCGTTGAACTCCTTCTGGATGCCCTCGAGGGTCTTCAGTGCCTTCGCCAGCTCCTTGGGGCGGTTGACCTCCCAGTCCTTCTGCGGCGCGAGACGGATGCGAGCACCGTTCGCACCGCCCCGCTTGTCGGAGCCACGGAACGTGGACGCCGACGCCCAGGCGGTGGACACCAGCTGCGAGATGGAGAGGCCCGAACCCAGGATCTTGCCCTTGAGCGCGGAAATGTCCTTGTCATCGATCAGCTTGTGATCGACCGCGGGGACCGGGTCCTGCCAGATGAGCTCCTCCTTCGGGACCTCCGGGCCGAGGTAGCGCCCACGCGGACCCATGTCGCGATGCGTGAGCTTGAACCACGCCCGGGCGAACGCGTCGGCGAACTGATCCGGATGCTCCATGAACCTCCGCGAGATCTTCTCGTAGGCCGGGTCGAACCGGAGCGAGAGATCGGTGGTCAGCAGGTTCGGAGCAATCTTCTTCGACTTGTCGTGGGCATCCGGCACCGTGCCGGCGCCCGCGCCCCCCTTCGGCCTCCACTGATGCGCACCGGCGGGGCTCTTGGTCAGCTCCCACTCGAAGCCGAACAGGTGCTTGAAGAAGTCGTTGCTCCACTTGGTCGGCGTGGTGGTCCAGGTGAGCTCGAGGCCGCTGGTGATCGCGTCACCGGCGTAACCCGTGCGGAACCGGTTCCTCCAGCCGATGCCCTGGTCCTCGATGTCACCGCCTTCCGGGTCGACCCCCACATGCTCCTTGGGGCCTGCGCCGTGGGTCTTGCCGAAGGTGTGACCGCCGGCGATCAGCGCCACCGTCTCCTCGTCGTTCATCGCCATGCGGCGGAAGGTCTCGCGGATGTCCACGGCCGCCTTGACCGGATCCGGATTTCCGTTCGGACCTTCCGGATTGACGTAGATCAACCCCATCTGCACGGCACCGAAGGGGCCCGCGAGGTCCCGCTCTCCCGAGTACCGCTTGTCCCCCAGCCATTCGGTCTCGGCCCCCCAGTTGACGTCGTTGTCCGGCTCCCAGACGTCCTCGCGGCCGCCGCCGAACCCGAAGGTCTTGAAGCCCATCGTCTCCAGGGCCACGTTTCCCGCGAGGATCATCAGATCCGCCCAGGAGATCTTGCGGCCGTACTTCTGCTTGACCGGCCAGAGCAGACGACGCGCCTTGTCCAGGTTGCCGTTGTCCGGCCAGCTGTTGAGCGGCGCGAAGCGCTGCTGGCCCCTGCCGCCACCGCCACGGCCGTCGCCGATCCGGTACGTGCCTGCGGCGTGCCAGGCCATGCGAATCATCAACGGCCCGTAGTGACCGAAGTCTGCCGGCCACCAGGGCTTCGAGTCGGTCATCACCGCCGCGAGGTCCTTCTTCAGAGCCTTGTAGTCGATGCTCTTGAACTCCTTCGCGTAGTTGAAGTCCTTGCCCATCGGGTTGGACCTGTTGCCATGCTGGTTCAGGAGATCGACGTGCAGCGCGTTCGGCCACCACTCCTTGTTCGATCTCCCGCGGCCAGCAACGTGGTCAAAAGGGCACTTCGCCTCGGTTGTCATTTACGCTCCTCCTTGGCGCTGGGCCCGACGGCTCGGCCGGGTGCCGCAGCTCCAGAAAGCCGGGTGCGCGACTCTTACCCCGGCGGAGAGATCGCCGCACCCCTGATCGCTCCTGGCGAAACGCGTCCGGCGCGTCCAGAACCATCACCGCCGGAGCCGTGCTGGCGGCGCGCGTATGAGGACAGTTGATACCCGGACCCCGGTGCGCGCGAGGTCGGTGATCAGCCGCGACCCGTCGGTGCCCACCCCGACCCGCCGGTGCTCGCCCCGAGCTGCCGGTGCCTCGAGCCGGGGATCACCCGGTCCGAGCGATTGCAGCGCACGGCGGCACGGGCCCTCGACTGGCCGGCGGTCGTATCGCACCTGGTGGTCGAGCTCAGTGGCCCGGAGAAGACCCCGGGGCCGCCGATCTCCCCGCACCCTCGAGACCGAAGAACGCCCGGAGGATCTTCACCGGCACGGTTCCATGGCCGATGAGCTCCTGGTTGAACGCCCGCTGGTCGAACTTCCCGCGGGCCTTCACGTCGCGCTCCAGCGCCTCGACCTCGTTCCACCCGAGGAAGTACTGACAGAGCTGGGTCGAGTCGAGCTTGGCCCGGAGCAGCTTTCTCTCCGCCAGCGCCTCTTCCTGGAAACCCTCCTCCTCCATGAAGCGGAGCGCTTCCTCGTCGCTCATCTCCCGGCGCTGGAGCCGGATGTCCAGGATGGCGTTCGCTGCCACGACCATGCCGTTCCTCGCCTCCCTCAATGCGTACCGGGCATTCTCCTTTTCCCCGAGGCCTTCCTTGATCAGCAACCGCGTTCCGTACACCGCCCACCCCTCGGCGAACGTTCCACTCCAGAGTGTGCTCCGGAGCGCGTTCGGGTGCTGGCGCGCATACCAGGTTTGGGTGTGGTGCCCCGGGTAGGCCTCGTGGGCCGAGGTGAGGGTGACCGCGTACCAGTCGTTCGCTCGCAGGTAGCTCTCCACCTTCTCCGGTGGCCAGCCGGGATCCACCGGATCCACGTAGAAGGTGCCGTGCCACTTGCTCGAGGTGTCGAGCATGCCAGGCGCGAGGTACTCGGCACCCACTGCACCACGCTTGTACTCGGGCTCGGGCTTCACCCGGAGGGTGTCGGCCGGAGGCAACTTCAGGAGCTTCTTCTGGGTGATGAACGTGCGGAGGCTCGCGAGCTTGTCCGCGTGCGCCTGGACGAGCTCGTCGGGCTTCGGGTGATTCTTGCTGATCTCCTCCTGCACGCGCCGGATGAGCTGGGCCTGGTCGGCGCGCGGCGGGTTCTCGGGAGGCGGCGGCTCCTTCGGCCAGACCTCCGCTGCGAGCTTCCGGGCGAGCGCGTAGAGCTGTCCGCGCTCGCGCTCGAAGACCTCCCGGGCGGCCTTCTCCAGCTGCGCCGGCGTCATGTCCGTCTGGAGCGCGAGCGGGAACTTCCGGTCGTAGAGCTCCTTGCCGAGACGCCAGTCACGGGTGGCCTTCGCCGCGGGGAACGAGGAGAGGAAGCTCTGGTAGGACTCGAGCGCCTTCACCGCCGCCAGGCGCGCCTTCTCCGCGTCCGGGTACTTGGCGGTGAAGGCCTTCAGCTCGGTGTTGAAGAAGGTGATCCGGCCCGCGTTGTCCTTCACCGCCTGCGCGAGGCGGACGGGCTCGGGAGTGACCAGCGAGGACTGCTTCATCGACAGATGGTGCGGAAGGGCCTCGAGCTGCGCGGCCACCGACCTCGCCCGCTGGCCCTCGGGCGCGAACGTCCCGTGAACGAGCTCTCCCAGCCGGGAGGCAACGTACTCTCGAGGATCGTAGAACGGGAAGGAGTCGTCGAGACGCGCGTCCCAGGTCCAGTCGCGGATGTCCGTGAGGTACAGGAGCTCGAGCGCGATCCCGTCTGCGAGGATGCGCGCGTCCGCGCGGGCATCGGCGGGCAGCTTCCCGAGGTCGAGCGCCTTCACCTGCGCGGCGAGCGCGTTCAGCTCCCGGATCCGCTGGGTGATCGCCGGAGGATCGAGATCCATCAGGCGCCCGTCATGCTTGTGCACCCCCATGTACGCGGCGAGATGGGGACGCGCCCGGAAGAGGCCGTCGAGATATTGCTGGCTCAGGGCCTGAACAGAGGAGCTGGCGGCGAGAACCGTCACCAGGAGTGTGGACGCGAGCATGGCGGCCGACCCTAACAGCACGGGCGCTCGGTCCGTGACCGGAGACTCGGGGTCGAGTTCAGGGGACGCCACATCCCGGGGCGACGACCCTGACCAGTCATCGGGACTCGCCGCGTTCTCGGCCCCCAGGGGACGTCGAGGTTCCAGGAGTCGGCCTTGACGACGTGTCTAGGTTGATTGACAGCTTCTCCTGCACGTGAGATCCAGGCATCGACGAAGCGGCTCTCATGTCCTCGTCCGATGCGGAACCTGTCTGACAGCGGTGGCCGATCACGCCGGCGACGGCCAGGTCGAGCCCTGCCTCGGAAGAGGCTGGCTGGACCGATGAAGCGGTTCACGGTCGTGTTCGAGAGGAACGAGACCGGATGGTGGGTGGCGCAGGTGAACGAGGCACCCGCCGCCATCTCCCAGGGTCGGACTCTCGCCGAGGCTCGTCGGCGAATCCGCCAGGCACTCGCCCTGACCCTGAACTCCGCCCAGGTTGCTCGGCGGGCGATGCTCATCGAGGACGTCCACCTTCCCCGAATCGCGCACCGGGCCCTTCTGACGCTTTCCGCATCCCGGGCACGGCTCGCACTGGAGAAGGAGCGTTTCGTTCAGGCGACCGACACCGCGATCTCCGAGCTCCTTCGCGGAATGAGGCTCAGCGTCCGGGATACCGCAGAGCTTCTCGGCCTGTCTCATCAGAGAGTCCAGCAGCTCAAGGTCGCGTCGCTTGCCGCCGGCCGCCGCGGAACGGGTCTTCGCGAGAGGCCCCACGACTGAAGAAAGCTGCCTGGACGGGGTGATTCAGTGCATCGGTGCGGGTGGACTTGGCTCTTCCGTCGCCTCCCCGTGGCCGCGCTGTGAGGAGAAGACTGCCTGAAGAACGTCGTCCGCCGAGTCTGCGAAGATGAAGCGGATCCTGTCCTTCACCTCCCCGGGCACGTCCTCGAGATCGGCCTCGTTCCGGCGCGGGAGGACGACCCGCTCGATCCGCGCCCGGTAGGCGGCGAGCACCTTCTCCTTCACCCCGCCGATCGGCAGCACCTTCCCTCGGAGGGTGATCTCCCCGGTCATCGCCGTGTCGTTCCTCACCGGAACGCCGCGCGCCACCGACGCCACCGCGCTCAGCATCGCCACGCCCGCCGACGGGCCATCCTTGGGCACCGCTCCTGCCGGGACGTGGATGTGCACCGTGTTCTTCTGGAACACCTCTGGATCCACCCCGAGCGCCTGCGCGTTGGAGCGGACGAAGGTCACCGCCGCCTGCGCGGACTCGCGCATCACGTCGCCGAGCATCCCGGTCAGGACCGGCGCTCCGCCCTGCCCGGGCACCAGCGCCGCCTCCACGAAGAGGATCTCCCCGCCCACCGGCGTCCAGGCGAGCCCGGTCGCGACGCCCGGACGGTCCACCCGCTCGGCGACCTCGTTGAAGAAGCGCGGCCTGCCCAGGAGTGAGGGGACCGTCTCCACCGTCACCCGCACCGGCCCGGGCTCACCCTCGCTGATCCCCCGCGCCGCCTTTCGGGCCACCGCGGCCAGCTCGCGCTCCAGCTGCCGCACCCCTGCCTCGCGCGTGTAGTCGGCGATGATCCGCTGGAGCGCGCCGTCGTCCAACTCCAGCTCGCCCTCCCGTAGCCCGTGCGCGCGGATCTGCTTCGGGAGCAGGTACCGGCGCGCGATGTGGAGCTTCTCCGCCTCGGTGTACCCGGAGAGCGTCACCACCTCCATTCGGTCCAGCAGCGGCGAGGAGACGGTCTCCACCGTGTTCGCCGTGCAGATGAAGAGGATCTTCGACAGGTCCACCGGCACTCCCAGGTAGGTGTCCACGAAGGTGTTGTTCTGCGCCGGATCGAGCACCTCCAGCAGCGCCGCCGCCGGGTTCCCCTGGAAGCTCACCCCCAGCTTGTCCACCTCGTCGAGCATGAACACCGGATCCATCGTCTCCGCCCTGCGCAGCGCCTGGATCAGCCGCCCCGGGAGCGCTCCCACGTACGTCCGCCGATGTCCGCGGATCTCCGCCTCGTCGTGCACGCCGCCCAGGCTGATGCGGAGGAACTTCCGCCCCATCGCCCGCGCGATCGACTGCCCCAGCGAGGTCTTCCCCACCCCGGGCGGGCCCACGAAGCAGAGGATCGGCTCCCGGCGCGCCTCGTCCTCGGGCGTCTGCGGGAGCGGACTGGCCTTCGCCGCGAGCCCGGCGTCCCCTGCACCGTCCAGCGACACCGTGGCGTGGCGCTCCTGCCGGAGCTTGCGGACCGAGAGGTAGTCGAGGATCCGCTCCTTGATCTTCTCCAGGTCGTAGTGGTCCTCATCGAGGATCGCCCGCGCCCGTGCGATGTCGATCGTCCCGCCGGTCTCCTTCCCCCAGGGCAGTGAGAGCAGCCAGTCCAGGTAGCTCCGGGCGATGCCGAACTCCGGGGACGCGGAGGGGATCTGCTCCAGTCGCTGGAGCTCGCGCTCCGCCTCGCGCCGCGCCTCGGACGGCAGCGGGACCTCCTCGATCCGCTTGCGGAGCTCGCCCAGCTCCGAGTCGCCCCCACCCTCCTCCTCGCCCAGCTCGCTCCGGATCGACCGGAGCTGCTCCCGGAGGAGGTGCTCACGCTGCTGCTTGGTCAGCCGCTCCTTCGTCCGGTTCGCCACCTCGTGCTCCAGACGGCGGACGGACAGCTCGTGCTCGAGCAGCTCGTTCAGCTTCTGGAGCTTCGCCAGCACCGGGTCCAGCTCCAGGATCTCCTGCCGTCCGGCCCGGGGAAGAAACGGGGTCGCGGCGATGAGGTACGCCAGCTGCCGCGCGTCGCTGATGCCCTCCAGCATCGAGAGCACCTGCTCCGGCACCGCTCGCCCGATCTCGGCGAGCTCGCGGAAGAGCACCCGCACCCGCCGGACCAGCGCCTCCGTCTCCACCCCCGTGCTGGGGATGTCCGGCACCTTCTCCGTCTGCGCGATGAAGTACGGGTCCGTCTGAGGGAACCTCTGCAGGCGCACGCGCTCCAGGCCCTGAAGCACGATGAAGATCGGCCCGTCGGGACCGCGCTGGAACTGCTGGATCGTCGTGGCGCACCCCATGCCGTACAGGGCAGCGGGGTCCTCCGGGCTGGGTGCGTCTCCCTCCCGCCGGGCCACTGCGCACACGATGCGGTGGGTTCGCATCGCGTCCTCCACCGCACGGATCGCGCGCTCGTCCTGGACGACGACCGGCGCCAACGACATCGGGAAGATCACCCCTTCCCGCAGCGGGAGAACCGGAAGCAGCGCAGGAATCTGGACCGCCGGACCCGCCGGCTGCTGTTCGCTCGGAGCCTCCGGGGTCACCGCCAGCCCTCCTGCGTCTTGGGGACGTGAATCCGCAGCAGCCCGTCCTGGTACTGCAGCCGGATGCGATCGACGTCGATGGAGCCCGCCCGCCACGGGACCCGCACCGCGGCGTGGAACGGGCCCCACCGGATCTCGGCCCGCTGGAGGCGCGCCGCCTCCCCGAGCTGCCGCCACGGCCGCTCGCCCTGCACCACGAGGTGCTCGGGGTAGAGCAGCACCTCGTACTCCTCCTCACGCAGGCCGGCGATCTCGAGCGTCATCACCCACTCGGCCGCGGTCTCCACCACGTCCGTCGGTGGGTTCCACTCGGGCTGCGGGACGATCGCCGGAAACGACCAGGCCGCGATCATCCTCTCCGGCAGGACCTCCGAGAACACCCGCTCGTAGTGGATCTGCAGTCGCCGCAGGCGCGCCACGATGGACTCCTCGCTCCCAGGGTTCGGCTCCTCCGGCCGCATACCGAGACGACCGCGTCCAATGCCATGACAGCCCCCTGTCCCGGCGCCGTGCCGTCGCGGGCACAACACACGGGGGCCGTCCCGGGGGAGACTCGCTCGGCCGCCCCGTGCTTCGCCTTGCCGGTCTGCTGCCAAGCGGTTGAATTGGCACGCCTTTCGTGGAAGGTCCGGTCGGTGTCGATCCACGCCGGTCCGGTTCGTCGCCAGGGCAGAAGCAGGCGATCCCGGCCGTTAATGGCCGGCTCGACCTCTCGACTCGACAGGAGAACGACAATGCGCGTGATGGTGATTGTGAAGGCGACGAAGAACTCCGAGGCGGGAAAGATGCCCAGCACCAAGCTCCTCGCCGACATGGGGAAGTTCAACGAGGAGCTGGTCAAGGCCGGGATCATGCTGGCCGGGGACGGCCTCAAGCCCAGCAGCAAGGGCAAGCGGGTGCGCTTCTCGAGCGGGAAGAAGACGGTCATCGACGGGCCGTTCACCGAGACCAAGGAGCTCGTCGCCGGGTTCTGGATCTGGCAGGTGAAGTCGATGGACGAGGCGCTGGAGTGGGTGCGCCGCTGCCCCGATCCGATGCCGGGCGAGGAGTCGGAGCTCGAGATCCGGCCGTTCTACGAGGCCGAGGACTTCGGAGCCGAGTTCACCCCCGAGCTCCGCGCCAAGGAAGACGAGCTGCGCGCTCACCTCGAGGCGCAGGCGAAGTCGAAGAAGTCGTGAGGCGTGGCGGGGCTGCCGGCTCGATCACGGGCCGGCGGACCGCGAGGTGATTTCGAGATGCGTTCGAAGGTGACCAGCGTCGACGAGTACCTCGCCGGCGTGAGTTCCGAGCACCGAGCGGCGCTCGAGCGGCTCCGGCGGACGATCCGTTCGGTGGCGCCGAAGGTCGAGGAGAGCATCAGCTACGGGGTCCCGACCTTCCGCCTCGATGGACGAGGCCTCGTCGCCTTCGGGACCGCCTCGGGCCACTGCTCGCTCTTTCCCCTGGGTGGCACGCTCATCGAGAAGTTCGCGGACGAGCTCGCCGATTTCGACACCAGCAAGGGCACCATCCGCTTCCAGCCGGACCGACCCTTGCCGGCCGCACTGGTGAAGAAGCTGGTCAAGGCCCGGATCGCCGAGAACAAGCACGCGGTCGGGAAACGGCGATGACCGAGCTCGCCACGCGCCACGCCATCGAGGCGGTCTGGCGGATCGAGTCCGCTCGCCTCCTGGGTGGTCTCGTCCGCATGGTCCGCGACGTCGGCCTGGCCGAGGATCTGGCGCAGGAAGCGCTGATCACCGCGCTCGAGCGCTGGCCGGAGACCGGCATCCCCGGGAACCCGGGGGCGTGGCTCATGGCCACCGCGAAGAACCGTGCCGTGGACCAGCTCCGGCGGAAGCAGATGCTGGAGCGCGCGCACGGCGAGATCGCCTCCGACGTGGGTGGCCAGCCGGCGGTCCGGCCCGACCTCGAGACCGCGATCGACGAGGACGTCGGTGACGACCTCCTCCGCCTGATGCTCGTCGCCTGTCATCCGGTCCTGTCCACCGAGGCGCGGGTCGCGCTCACCCTCCGGCTCCTCGGAGGGCTGACCACCGAGGAGATCGCCCGCGCCTTCCTCGTCCCGGAGCCCACGATCGCCCAGCGCATCGTCCGCGCGAAGCGAACCCTCGCCGAGGCCAAGGTGCCGTTCGAGGTCCCCCGCGGCGATGCGCTCTCCGCCCGGCTCCCCTCGGTCCTCGAGGTCGTCTACCTGGTCTTCAACGAGGGCTACGCGGCGACCCGGGGGGACAGCTGGATCCGTCACGAGCTGTGTGACGACGCGCTCCGGCTGGGCCGCATCCTCGCCGAGCTCGTCCGCGGCGAGGCGGAAGTCCACGGCCTCGTCGCGCTCATGGAGATCCAGGCCTCCCGGCTCCGTGCCCGGGTGGGACCAGGTGGCGAGCCCATCCGTCTCTTCGACCAGGACCGGTCGCGCTGGGATCAGCTCCTCGTGCGCAGAGGACTCGCCGCGCTGGCCCGTGCCGAGGCGCTCGCCAGACCCCTGGGCCCGTACACGATCCAGGCCGCCATCGCCGCGTGCCACGCCCGTGCCCGGACGGCCGAGGAGACCGACTGGAAGCGCATCGTCGCCCTTTACGATGCACTGGTGGAGATCACCCGGTCGCCGGTGGTGGAGCTCAATCGTGCCGTCGCCGTGTCGATGGCCTTCGGGCCGACCCAGGGGCTCGAGCTGGTGGACGCCCTGAGCGAGGAGCCGGCGCTGCGCGAGTACCACCTGCTGCCCAGCGTCCGCGCGGACCTGCTGGAGAGGCTCGGGCGCACCGAGGAGGCGGGCCTCGAGTTCGAGCGCGCGGCCTCCCTTGCCCAGAACGCGCGCGAGCGAGACCTGCTGCTCGGCCGGGCGCGGGCCTGCAAGCGGGCGTCCGGCGAGAACGGCCGGTCCTGAGCGACGTTCACGGCGGCGGAGGCGGAGGACGCGCGACCGAGTGAGGCACCCAGCTGCCTTTCGCGGCGGGGATCCGCAATCGCATCCGCGGCTCGGTCAGGGGCCGGTGTCGACCTTCCACCGGACCCACCTGCCCGCTCGCTGCACCGTCTTGCCTCCCGGGAATGGCCGGAGGAGAACGCGATTGGCTCGTTCAGCGGAGGCTCGCGTTGAAATACAAGCTCAAGGTCAACGGACAGGCGCGGACGCTGGAGGCCCCCGAGGACCTTCCGCTCCTCTGGGCGCTCCGGGACGGCCTGGACCTGAAGGGCACCAAGTTCGGCTGCGGCATCGCCCAGTGCGGGTCCTGCACCGTGCTGATCGACGGCGAGGCCCGCCGGTCCTGCGTCACCCCGGTCTCCGCGGTGGGCAGCGCGCGGATCACCACCATCGAGGGACTCTCCAGGGACGGGAGCCACCCGCTCCAGCGCGCCTGGGAGGAGCTGGACGTCCCCCAGTGCGGGTATTGCCAGGCCGGGCAGATCATGTCCGCCGCGGCGCTGCTGGCGAAGACGCCGAACCCGACCGACGACGACATCGACGGCGCGATGGCCGGAAACATCTGCCGCTGCGCGACCTACCTCCGGATCCGGCGCGCGATTCACCGCGCCGCTGACCTGGGCAAGACCACCGCCTCGGCGGCCACCGGGAGTGGCAAGTGAGCACCGAGCTCTCCCGCCGCGCGTTCCTCCGCGCCTCGGCGATCGCCGGTGGTGGCGTCCTCCTCTCGAGCTTCTGGGAGCCCCTGGAGGCCGCGACGACCAAGACTCGCTCCGCGCCGGCTCCCGTGCTCAACGCCTTCATCCGCATCCAGCCAGACGGAACGATCACCATCGCCTCCAAGAACCCGGAGATCGGCCAGGGGGTGAAGACCATGCTCCCGATGCTGATCGCCGACGAGCTCGACGTGGAGTGGAAGCAGGTCCGCGTCGAGCAGGTCGACTTCGACAGCAAGCGCTACGAGAACCAGTGGTCGGGCGGGAGCGCCGCCACGCACAACAACTGGCTGCCGATGCGACGGGTGGGTGCGGCCGGCCGGGCAATGCTGGTCGCCGCCGCGGCCAAGACCTGGAAGGTCCCCGAGTCCGAGCTCACGACCTCGAAGGGCAAGGTGGTGCACGGGAAGACGGGACGCTCGCTCGGCTACGGGCAGCTCGCCGCCGCCGCGGCGACGGTCCCTCCTCCGGATCTGGCGAGCGTGAAGCTCAAGGACCCCTCGCAGTTCACCATCATCGGCACGCCGGTTCCGGGCGTCGACAACCACGCCATCGTCACCGGCAAGCCCCTCTTCGGCATCGACGTGACCGTGCCGGGGATGAAGTTCGCCACCTTCGTGAAGTGCCCCGTGTTCGCCGGGAAGGTGAAGTCGGCGAACCTGGACCGGATCCGGGGCATGCCGGGCGTCCACAAGGCCTTCGTGGTCGAGGGCGGCAGCGATCTCACGGCGCTCCTCGGCGGCGTGGCGATCGTCGCCGACACCTTCTGGCAAGCCCAGACCGCCCGGCGCGGCCTGGAGGTCACCTGGGACGAGGGCGAGACCGCCAAGCAGGGCACGGCGGCGTTCGACGCGCGAGCCGCGGCGCTGACCAAGGAGCCGCCGCACCGCTCGATCCGCAAGGACGGGGACGTGAAGGCTGCGCTGGGCAAGGCGGCGAAGGCGGTCACCGCCGAGTACAGCTACCCCTTCCTCTCCCACGCGCAGCTCGAGCCTCAGAACTGCACGGCGCAGTTCGCGGGCGGGAAGCTCACCGTCTGGGCACCGACCCAGACGCCGGAGGACGGGCGGGAGATGGTGGCAAAGGTGATGGGCCTCAAGGAGGACGACATCACCATCCACCTGATCCGCGCCGGCGGCGGATTCGGGCGGCGACTCAACAACGACTACATGGTCGAGGCCGGGTGGATCGCGCGGGAAGCCGGCGTGCCGGTGAAGCTCGTCTGGACGCGAGAGGACGACTTCGCGCACGACTTCTATCGCCCCGGTGGCTACCACTCCTTCACCGCGGGGCTGGACGCGAGCGGGAAGCTGACCTGCTTCCGGGACCACTTCATCAGCTTCGGAACCGAGAAGGACTTCGCCCCCTCGGCGGCGATG
>DASROG010000306.1:0-6503 GCA_035646995.1 Myxococcaceae bacterium | reverse complement strand
AGTCCCGGGTGCGCACCGTGGAGTACGAGGGCCGCGCCGGGCTCTCCGAGGCCGAGCTCCGGACGCTGCTGGAGCGGGTGATTCGCGACCGCACGCCGGAACCGTCGGACCGGCGCCTGGAGACGGACCCCTTGCACCTCTCCGGGCGCGGCCCTCCCAGCCGCCGTCCGGACACGCCGGACCCGCCGCCCTCCGAGGTCTACGTCGAGGAGGCGTGGCGCGATGCCGCGGAGGCGATGCAGCGCGCCTACCGCGAGCTGGGCTGGGTGGACGCGTCGGTGTCGCTGGTGGACGCGACCGAGGATGTCCCCTCGGGCACGCTGGACGTCCGCTTCCGCATCGTCGAGGGAGTTCGCACCTTCGTGAGCGGGCTGCGCTTCGAGGGTCTGCCGCCGGGCTTCGCTCCTCCCGACCTCCCGATGCTCGGCATCGGCCAGCCCTTCAGTCAGTCCCGTCTGGACGAGGCGGCCTCGACCACCGTGCGCCGGCTGGGCCGGGGCAGCTACCTCTTTGCCCAGGTCAAAGCGCAGCCCGGCTTCTCAGCGGACCGGACCACGGCCGAGCCGGTGCTGGTGGTGGACCCGGGCCCGGCGGTCCGCGTGGGCCAGGTGGTGATCCGCGGGCTCCAGCGCACCGACGAGGCGCTGGTCCGGGCCAACCTCAAGATGACGCCGGGCGCACCGCTCGACCCGGAGGCGCTCTTCGAGAGCCAGCGCGAGCTGCTGCTTCTCGGTCTGTTCCGCACCGCGTCGGTGCGCCTCATCTCCCCGGATACCCCCGAGCCGGTGAAGGACGTGGTGGTCGGGCTGCGCGAGCTTCCCCGGCTTTCGGGCAGCATCGGCGCCGGTTACTCGCTCGAGGACGGTCCCCGCATCACCGGCGATCTCGCCTACCCCAACATCTTCGGTCAGGGCATCAACTTCAACCTGCGGGGCAAGCTCAACTACGTGGGGGCGAGCGCGCTGCCGCTCCAAGACTACGTCGACGGGTCCAATCTCCAGGGGCTCAACGGCCTGGACTTCAACATCAACGCCAGCCTGGTGCAGCCGCGCATCTACCAGTTCCTCCCCGCGCGGGTGAGCGCGCGGATGACCGTGACCGCCGAGCGCGTGCACCGCCCCACCTACTTCTTCGGGCGCGTCGCCGGCCTGCTCGGCGTGGACTGGTTCATCACCCGCTGGCTGCAGCTCACCGGGAATTACCTCATCGAGAACGTGCTGGTCCGGGCGCAGCCGGGGGTGGGCGACCTCCTGCAGCCCAACCGGACCGACGCCGAGCGGCTCCGCTTCCCCACCGGCAACTTCTTCATGCACACCATCGGGACCACCCTGGCCTTCGACTTCCGCGACGAGCCGGTGCACCCGCACTCCGGCCTGCTGATCGCCGCCACCGGCGAGGTGACCAAGGACATCAGCGCCGAGACCACCGACGTCAACGGCGAGAACGCGGTGCCGGCGCGCATCTTCACCTTCAAGGCCGCCGGGGGGATCACCGGCTACCTTCCGCTGGCGCCCCGGGTGACGATGGCGCTCTCGGTGCGCGGGGGGAAGATCTTCGCCCTCGAGCCGGACAGCCTCATCATCACCCCCAAGCGATTCTTCCTCGGTGGCGCCACCACCCTCCGCGGCTTCCGGGACGATGCGCTGATCCCCCAGGACGTGCGAGGCGAGTACGCGCGCGAGCGGGCCTTCTGCGACGCGCTCGCCTGGACCGGCGGCTGCACCAACCGCGCGCTGGCGCTCCGCAGCGGCGGCACGCTGCCCTCCGAAGGAGGGACCCTCTTCGAGCTGGTCAAGGCCGAGCTGCGGTTCGCCCTGGTGGGTGACTTCGAGCTGGGGGTGTTCTTCGAGGCGGGGAACCTCTGGTACTCGTCGAAGACCTGGAAGCCGCTGGACCTGCGGCCGGTGGCGGGCGCCGGTGTCCGCTACGTCACCCCGGTGGGGCCGCTGGCCCTGGACGTGGGCTTCAACCTGTCACCTGACGACCGGCTGAACGAACCCATCTTTGCGATTCAATTCAGCGTCGGTCTGTTCTGAGCTGTCCGGCCGAGGAGGAAGGGCCCATGGCGGAGCGCAAGTCGCGGCGGCGTTTCCTGGCGGAGGGCGCGCTGGCGCTCGCGGGCGCGGCGGCGGGCGCATCGGCCGAGGCGCGCGCGGCCCCCGATGCGGGAACCCCCACCGGGACCGGCAGCATCTTCTCCGGGACGCCCGGGGACGCGGGCGCGGCCGGGCCCGCGGTGACGCCCGACGACCTCGCCCATGCCGAGAAGCTGATGCGGGTCAGCATGACGCCGCAGCAGCGCGCTCTGGCCGCGGAGTCCTGGAACCAGAACATGGGCCCCTTCTTCGCCCGGCGGGACTTCCCGCTGGGAGACGAGGTGCCGGCCACGGTCTGGAACCCGGTGCTCCGGGGCACCGGGCGGATGCCGAGGAGGAACCGGCTGGTGCGCTCGTCGTGGACACCGCGTCGCCCGCCGGGCGACGACGAGCTGGCCTACGCCCCGGTGCACGTGCTCGGTCGCTGGGTGCAGGCTCGACAGGTCTCGTCCGTCCGGCTCACCGAGCTTGCCCTGGCCCGGCTCGAGCGGTACCAGCCGCAGCTCAACTGCACCATCACCCTGGTTCGGGAGCAGGCCCTGGCGGAGGCCGAGGCGGCAGACCGGGAGATCGCCCGCGGCAAGTACCGCGGCCCGCTCCACGGCATCCCCTACGGCGCGAAGGACCTGCTGGACAGCGCCGGCATCCGCACCACCTGGGGCGCGGAGCCGTTCCGGAACCGGGTGCCGAAGGAGGACGCCACGGTGATCGCCCGGCTCCGGACGGCCGGCGCTGTCCTCGTGGCGAAGCTCTCGCTCGGCGCGCTGGCGCTGAACGACGTGTGGTTCGGCGGACGCACCAGCAACCCCTGGTTCCTCGAGGAAGGGTCGGGAGGCTCCAGCGCCGGCTCGGGAGCGGCGGTCTCCGCGGGCCTGGTGCCGTTCGCGATCGGCAGCGAGACCTTCGGGAGCATCGTCGATCCGTGCATGCGCTGTGGGGTCACCGGACTCCGGCCCACCTTCGGGCGGGTGCCGCGGACCGGTGCGATGACGCTCTCCTGGAGCCACGACAAGCTCGGGCCCATCACCCGGTCGGTGGAGGACACCGCCCTGGTGCTCGCCGCCATCTCCGGGCCGGATCCGGCGGACCTGTCCTCGCAGCCCAGCCGGTTCGCCTTCGACGCCACGCGCTCGGTGAAGGGCCTCAAGCTCGGCGTGGTGCCGGCCTGGATGGGGGGTCCTGCGGCCACCGACGTCGAGCCGGCGGCGGCGAAGATGCTCGAGCACCTGGGAATGAAGCGGGTGGACCTCACCTTCCCCGATCTGCCCTGGGCGGCGCTGCAGTCGCTGGTGCTCGCCGATTCGGCGGCCTCCTTCGAGCGGCTCACCCTGAGCGGTGAGGACGCGCAGCTGCGGATGCAGGTGCGGGACGCCTGGCCGAACCTGTTCCGCCAGTCGCGCTTCATCTCCGCCGTGGACTACGTGCAGGCAGACCGGCTGCGGCGACACGTGGCGAAGGTCTGGGCCGAGCAGATGGCGAAGGTGGACGTGGTCCTCACCCCGTCGCTGCGGGACGAGCCCCTGGCCACCAACTCCACCGGCCACCCCTGCCTCGTCCTGCCGACGGGGTGGGTGATGATCGACCGGATCCGCAGCGACTGGCTGCCGCCGCCCGGCCAGCAGCACCCGGCGGTCTCGCCGCCTCGGAAGATGCCCCACGGCGTGACGCTCATCGGGCACCTCTGGGACGAGGGCACGCTCTGCTCGGTGGGAACGGCGCTGGAGGCCGCGGCGAGGATGACCGACGCTCACCCTCCCGGATTCGCATGAGACCGGTCCCCGAGCGCCGGACGGCGCGGCTCCTCCTGCGAGGCTTCCGGGGCGAGGACCTGGCGCCGATCGCCGCGCTGAATGCCGATCCGCGGGTGATGGAGCACTTCCCGGCGCAGATGAGCCTCGAGGAGACGGCGGCCCAGCTGGCGCGCTTCCGCCAGCACTGGGAGGAGCACGGCTTCGGCTGGTGGGCGGTGGAGGTGCCGGGCGTGGCGCCCTTCATCGGCTGGGTCGGCCTGGCTCGTCCGCGCTTCGAGGCGCACTTCACGCCTTGCGTGGAGATCGGCTGGCGGCTCTCGGCCGACTTCTGGAACCGGGGCTACGCGACCGAGGGTGCGCGCGAGGCGCTCCGGTTCGCCTGGGCGCTGCAGGCGCCCCGGCTGGAGGAGCTCGTGGCCTTCGCGGTGCCGGCGAACGTCCGCTCGCGCCGGGTGATGGAGAAGCTCGGGATGGCGCACGATCCCCGGGACGACTTCGAGCATCCGAGGATCCCTCCCGGGCATGCCCTGCGTCCTCACGTGCTGTACCGTCTCGGGCGCCCGGCCGGCCGCCCAAGCGCCTGAATCGAGGCTGCTTTCGCGGGACCACCGCCTGCGTGTCGATCCGGCGGGGTCTCGTTCGTCGCTGGATCGAATCCCTTCAGGAGGAGCCATGAAGTACCTGACGTTCATCCGCCATTCCGAGTCTCACCGCGCGTCTCCACCTCCGGCGGCGTTGATGGAGGCCATGGGGGCGTTCGTGGAGAAGTCGTTCCGGGACGGCACGCTCGTCGACACCGGAGGCCTGCTGCCCAGCAAGGACGGCGTGCGCGTCCGGCTGGCGAACGGGCAGATCACCGTGACCGATGGTCCATTCACCGAGAGCAAGGAGGTCATCGGGGGCTGGGCAATTCTCCGGACCGAGACCAAGGCCGAGGCGATCCGCATCGCGACCGAGTTCATGGACCTGCACCGCAGGCACTGGCCGGGATTCGAGGGCGAGTCCGAGGTACGGCCGATGTTCGACCACGGGATGGGGCCTTGAAGGGCGCTGACCGGCGAAGGCTCGAGGGCGCGCACGTCGCCCTCGCGCCGGAGCGCATCGGCTGACGGGCCCCCGCGCGAGCTCAGGCCACGGTGCGGGCGAGGAGCCACTCGAACGCCGCAGGGCGCCTTCCGAGCAGGTCCACCACTCCTCGGCGGAGCACCGGACGGCGGGCGAGGGCGAGCACCGCACGCGCCGTCCAGGCGTACTTTCTGAACTCGCGGCGGGCGGTGGCCACGTAGGGACGGAAGGCGCGCACGTCGCCCTCTCGCCGGACGGCCTCGGGGAGACAGGCCGCGAGCGCCTCGGCGCACACCAGGGCCACGGACATCCCCTCCCCGGTGATGGCATCGACGTAGCCGCCCGCGTCCCCGAGCAGCACGAGGCGCTCCGCCACCCGTCGTCGCGCCCGCTGCAGGAACGGCCCGGCACCACGAGGCTCGGAGTCGGGCTCGGCGCACGTGAGCCGTCTGCCGAGGAAGGGGAACCGGGCCAGCAGGGCGGCGATCGATGCCCGCTCCCGGAGCCCCTCGTCCGACCAGAGGAAGGCCACGCCCACCCGCGACGGCCCGCAGGGCGTCACGTAGGCCTCGGCGTCCGGCGAGAGATGCACCTCGACCCGGTCCGTCCAGGGCTCGGTCAGGAAGTGCTGGCGGAGCCCGAACCGCCGCTGCCCCCGCGCCGGGACCTCGAGACCCTCGGCGCGGCGCAGCGGCGAGTGCAGGCCGTCCGCGGCCACCAGCACCCGGGCCAGGAGCTCGCCCGCATCGGTCTCGAGGACCATCGCCTCCGCCGTCCGCCGGTGCGAGCGCAGCGTGGTCCGGTCACGGACCTCCGCGCCGGCGGACCGCGCGGTCTCGAGCAGCACCGAGGAGAGCGCGGTGCGCCGGATGCCCAGGCCGCCGGCACCGGGGAGGCCGCCCTCCAGGGTGCTCCCGTCCTCCTGGACGTAGCGCACGCCCCGGATGGCGCCCGACTCCCCGGGCGGGATGCGCGCCAGAACGCCGAGACGATCCAGCACCCGCAGCCCGGGCGGCATCACCCCCTCGCCGCAGGCCTTGTCATGAGGGAGCGGCGAGCGCTCGAGCAGGGTCACCGAGAGACCCCGCCGCGCCGCCATCGCTGCCACGGCGAGTCCCGCCGGTCCGCCGCCCACCACCGCGACCTCGACCGGGGCGGAGCTCACGTCTCCGGCTCCGGGTGGGTCCGGGTCCGGGCCAGCGCGATCGCCGAGCGCAGCATCTCTCCCACCAGGCGCACCGCGGTCACCCGCGCCGGCGGGTGGAGGGTCCCGGTGGTCCAGCGGCGGAGCGCCTCCGAGCGGCGCAGCTTCCCGCTGGAGGTGCGGGGCAGGGTCCCGGGGGAGAGCAGCTGAACCGTGTGTGGCCGCACTCCGGTGCGCTCGGCCACGGTGGCCCCGATGCGGTCCACCAGGTCGGCGCCGGCCTCGGGAGTCGTCTCCACCAGGAGGAGCAGCTCCTCCCCGTCGGCGCCTGCAGGCACGAAGCCCAGCGCCACCGCGCACCCGGTGCGCACGCCCGTGACCCCGTCGAGGGCTTCCTCGAACTCCTGCGGCGCGTGGTTCGCTCCCCGGAGCACCACCACGTCCTTG
>DASROG010000305.1:0-2231 GCA_035646995.1 Myxococcaceae bacterium | reverse complement strand
GTGCCCGGGGTGGGGGGTGGGCGCAAGCACCGAGGCAGGGATGCCGCTAGTCTCGGCTCGATCGTGTCTCAACCAGCCCTCGACGCGCTGCGGGCGCGCATGCACGAGCTGAAGGACCTCGGAGGCATCCTCGGCCTGCTGACCTGGGACCAGGAGACGTACCTGCCCTCCAAGGCGGGGCCGGCCCGCGCCGCCCAGCTCGCCACCCTTCAGGGGCTGTACCACCAGCGGCTGGTGGCCCCCGAGGTGGGCGACTGGCTGGAGCGGGCCGAGCAGAGTGAGCTCGACGCCGACACCCGGGCAATGCTCAAGGTGTTCCGGCGCGAGCGTGACCACGCGGTGCGGGTCCCCGAGTCGCTGATCCGGGCGCTGGCCGAGGCGCAGTCCGTCGGACTCGAGACCTGGCGCCAGGCGCGGTCCGAGGGCCGGTTCGACCGGTTTGCCCCGGCGCTGCGGCGGCTCCTCGAGCTGCGCTGCGAGCAGGCCGATGCCATCGGTCACGGCGGCGAGCGCTACGACGCGCTGCTTGACCACTTCGAGCCGGAGATGACCACCGCCCGGCTCCTCCCGGTGCTGGAGCGGCTGCGGTCCGCGCTGGTGCCGCTGGTCGATGTCCTGGACGGCGCGATCGACGGCCCGGAGATCTTCGATGGCCGGCCCTTCGACCCTGAGCAGCAGTGGCGCTTCACCCTCCACCTGCTCGCGCTCCTCGGCTTCGATCTCGACGCCGGCCGGCAGGACCGCAGCATCCACCCCTTCACCGGCGGGACGCATCCCACCGACGTCCGCCTCACCACCCGCATCGACTCGCGGAACCCTTCCCCCGCGGTGTTCGGCACCCTCCACGAGTTCGGGCACGGGCTGTACGAGCAGGGCTTCACCGTCGAGCACCACCGCACGCCGCTAGCCACGTCGCCATCGATGGGGTTGCACGAGTCGCAGTCGCGGCTGTGGGAGAACCTGGTCGGCCGGAGTCTCCCGTTCTGGGGATTCCTCTATCCGCGGCTCAAGGCCGCCTTCTCCGAAGCGCTGGCGGGGGTGGAGCTCGAGCAGTTCCACCGGGCCATCAACCGCGTGCGGCGCTCGCCCATCCGGGTCGAGGCCGACGAGGTCACCTACAACCTGCACATCGTGCTCCGGACCTCCCTCGAGGTGCGGCTGCTTCGCGATGACCTGGCGGTGGAGGACCTTCCTCAGGCCTGGAACACGGAGATGGAGCGGACCGTGGGACTCCGTCCTCGCGACGACGTGGAGGGCGTGCTTCAGGACATCCACTGGGCCCACGGGGAGTTCGGTTACTTTCCCACCTACGCTCTCGGAAACCTGTATTCTGCGTCGCTGATTCGGGCCGCCGAGCGGGCGCTCCCGTCGCTGTGGGACGAGGTGGCGCGGGGCGAGCTCGGCTCGCTGCGCGGCTGGCTGCACGAGCACGTCCACCGGCATGGCGCACGGCTCTCCGCGGAGGAGCGCGTCCAGGCAGTCACCGGGCACGGCCTCACCGACGCCGATTTCCTGGCCTACCTGCGCGCGAAGTACGGCGCGCTGTCGGGCAAGGCGCTGCCCGAGATCTCCGGACCCTGACCTCCGCGGAAGCGCCGGGGCCTGGGCGAGCCTCACGCAACTCGGTGGCCGGTGCGTTCCGGCTCAGCGCCCGCCTTCCATCGACTTCCGTTTCGGGCCACAGTCCGCCGCCCGCCCGGGCCGAGGGCGCATCCCGCCCCTTCCACCGGACGAAGGATGGAAGGTGCCATGAGACGCACGCTGGCTCTCATTCCGCTGCTGGCCGTCACGCTGGGTGTGCCCGCCGCGCTGGCCGACGCACCGATGCCGATGCTGACCCCCGGGGACATCAAGTGGGGCGATGCGCCGCCCGTCTTCCCGAAGGGGGCGAAGATGGCGGTCCTCTACGGGGATCCAGCCAAGGCCGGCGAGCTGTTCATCGTCCGGCTCAAGGTCCCGGCCGGCTACAAGATTCCCGCCCACTGGCATCCGACCGACGAGAACGTCACGGTCATCTCCGGGACGTTCAACATGGGGATGGGGGACAAGCTCGACCCGGCGAAGGCCAAGGCGTTCCCCGCCGGGAGCTTCGCGGTCGCCCCAGCGAAGGTGAACCACTTCGCCTTCACGAAGCAGGGGGCCATCGTCGAGGTCTCCGCCATCGGCCCGTTCGCGATGACCTACGTGAACCCGGCCGACGATCCGACCAAGTCGGCAGCGAGGTAGACCCC
>DASROG010000304.1:0-5103 GCA_035646995.1 Myxococcaceae bacterium | reverse complement strand
CCCAGGGAGGATCTGAACTCCGTGGAGAACGAATCTCAGAAGCGCACGGCGGTGGCCTTCGGGCTCATCTTCCTGCTGACCGCCGTGTACATGACCTGGTTCGCGCCGTCCGCGACGCCTCCGCACGCTGCGGGCGCCGTCGACGGAGGCACGGTCGCGACCACGACTCCGACACCCGCGCCGGCACCGGTGACGCCCGCTCCGCCGGTGGCTTCCCCGCCGAGCGCCGGCACGCCGCCGGGCGGGCCGGCCTCGCGGACGTTCGAGGTCTCGCGGAAGCTTATCCACTATGTCTTCTCCACCGAGGGTGCTGGGCTCGTCTCGGCGAAGCTGCAGGGGGAGAAGACACGCGACCAGCGTCCCCTCACCATGGCCGAGGGCTGGGCGCAGCTCGTGGGCAAGGACGTGCCCAAGGGTCCGCAGATGGACCTCGCCCAGCCCATCCCCGGCGCTCCGCTCCCGCTGTCCATGGAGCTGGCCGGCGAGAGCCCCATTCCCCCGACGCTCCGCTACTCGGCGGAGCAGGGCGACCATCGCATCACGTTCGTCGGGCGGACCGAGAGCTGGGAGGTGACCAAGGAGATCTCCTGGGTGGATGATGGGTACGAGCTCTCCACCCGGGTGACGCTGCGGAACCTCACCAGCCGGCCCCTCTCGGGTGAGCTCGTTCTTCCCTACGGGAGGGCGATCGACCCGGCGCACGAGGAGAAGCCGAGCTTCTTCGGTGGTGTGGGAAACGTGTCCGACGCCGCGTGCTTCGTGAAGGACGCTTACGAGCACGAGACGGTGCAGGACAAGACTGCGACCAAGGAGTTCACCGGGCCGGTTCGCTGGGTGGCCATCAACCAGCAGTACTTCGTCTCGGCGATCTTTCCGGTCGGCACCGCGGTCGAGGGGAAGTGCGTGCTCACCACGTCGCTGAGCGAGCGGATCGCGACCGTGCGCTTCCCGCTGCAGGTCGGTCCCGGGCAGTCGGTGACGAAGGCCTTCGGCGCGTTCCTCGGCCCGAAGGAGACCGAGGTTCTGGCCGACGTGCCTAGGCTCGCGACCAACCGCGCTCCGGAGGCGAACGCCCCGGTCCACCTCGAGCGCGCGGTCGACTACGGGATCTGGGCGGCGCTCTGCAAGCCGATGCTGTGGTTTCTCAAGAAGATCCACGGAATCGTCGGCAACTGGGGCGTCGCGATCATCCTCCTCACCGTGGTGGTGAAGGTTCTGCTCATTCCGCTGACCCACCGGGCGATGGTGGGACAGGAGGCGATGAAGAAGCTCCAGCCGAAGATCGAGGAGGTGAAGAAGAAGTTCCCGGAGGACAAGGAACGGCAGCAGATGGAGATGATGAAGGCCTATCAGGAGGCGGGCGTGAACCCCTTCGGATCCTGTCTGATGATCCTGGTCCAGCTGCCGGTGTGGGCCGCCCTCTTCACCACGCTCCGGAACAGCTACGAGCTGTACGGCGTGCCGTTCACCTCGCACTTCCTGACCGACCTGACCATCAAGGACCCGACCTACCTCCTGCCGGTGCTGCTCGGCGTCTCGCAGATCATCACCAGCAAGCTGCAGCCGCCGGCGCTCGATCCGGCGCAGCAGCGGATGATGGTGTGGTTCATGCCGATCTTCTTCACCGTGATCATGCTGAACTACCCGGCGGGTCTGCTCCTCTACATCTTCACCAACAACATCCTCACGGTGGCGCAGCAGGCGGTCCTGAAGCGCATGGTCGGGAGCACCCCGACGCCTCCGCTGAAGCCTGCTCTGGAGAAGCGGAAGTGACCGACTCACAGGTGGTGGTGGCGGTGGACGCCGAGGACGAGCGACGGACGCAGGCGGTGGCGGTGCTGGAGCAGCTGCTCCTGACCATGGACGTCCCGGCCACGCTCGAGGCGAAGGCTCTGCCCGACGGGAGCATCAGCATCGCGGTGACTCCGGGGGTGGAGCTGGCCGGAGTCGTGCCCGGTCGGCGCTCGCCGCTGGGCGATGCGCTGCAGTACCTGGTGAACAAGCTGATCAACAAGCCGGGCCAGGAGCGCCGGTGGGTGGCAATCGGCCTGGGTGGTCACCCCGAGCCCCGCGGGCCGAAGCCGTCGCGTGCACCGCCGCCTCCTCAGGCCGCGACGACCAACGGGAGCGCACCGCCGGCGGCGGCGGTGGCGCGCCCCGCGGCGCCTGCCCGTCCCGCCGCGCCCGCTCGCTCGTCGGAGGTGGACGAGCGCACGCTGGTGACCGACGAGGATCCGTCGCTCGCCGCGGCGGCGCGGTCGCTGGCCGAGCGGTCGGCGAGCTCCGGGCGACTCTACGCGGTGGTGACGCTCGGCCCGATCGAGCGCGGTCGGTTGCTGAAGGCCGCCGACGAGGTCGAGGGGGTGAGCGCCCGCTCGGAGGGCGAGGGCCGCCTCCGTCGCGTGGTGCTGACGCCGGACAAGGTGGTGCCGATGCCGCGGCAGCGGCTTCCGGTGGACGATCTCCCGGAGGACGACTGAGGCGAGGAGGCTCATGGTGGGGAAGCCGAAGGCGCTGAAGGACAGGCTGTTCGGGGCCGCGGTGCTGAAGATGAGCTTCCGTCTGCGCGGCGACGAGCAGTCGCCGGCGTTCAAGGGCATCTACCCCGGCGTGCTCCGTGACCTCGAGCTGGAGGACGGGGCGGTCGAGAAGTACATCGAGGAGCACCGTGCCGCGGTGGAAGCTGCGGCGCGCGGCAAGCCCCCGCCCTGAAGCAGAGCAGGAGGGCAGGGTGGTGTTGGCCTGTCCCCGATCGCAGAGGGCTGCTTCGTCCCGGACTCGGGCTGGTGATCCCACTCGCGGGACGTCTGCCCCCGTGGAGGCGGGGACTTCTACGCATGTCGTCGATGGCATGGTTCTGGCGTGCGGTGGGGGCATGACCGGCTGGTTTGCGGACATCCGCATCGCTCTTCGTCTCCTGCGTCGTCGGCCGGGCTGGACGGCCTCGGTGCTGGCGACCCTCGCCCTGGCCATCGGGGCGAACTCGGCGCTGTTCAGCGTGCTCGACGCGGCGCTGCTGCAGCCCCTTCCGTACCCTGCGCCCGAGCGTCTCTTGCTCATCGGCGAGACGGCGCCCTCGTTCCCGCAGATGTCGGTGAGCTACCCCGACTACGTCGACTGGCGCGCCCGGACCCGCTCCTTCGACGAGATGGGCGTGTTCCGCGGTGCGGAGGCGAATCTCACCGGCGTCGGCGCGCCTCGTCGCGCGAAGGTCATCCAGGCGTCCGCGAGCTACTTCCACGCGATCGGCGTTCCTCCGCTCACCGGCCGCACCTTCGAGGAGGACGAGGACCGTCCTGGCGGGACACCGGTCGTCGTCCTCAGCGAGGCGCTGGCACGGAAGCTCTACGGGCATTCCGGAGCGGCGCTCGGGCAATCGCTCCAGGTCGACGGCACGGCGTCCACGGTGGTGGGCGTGATGTCGTCGAGCTTCCGGGTGGATGGACGGCCCGAGCTCTGGATTCCCGTCGGGCAGAAGATGGTGGGCCGGACCGCCGCCCGCGGAAATCATCCCGGGTTGACCGGGATCACCCGGCTGAAGCGCGGCGTGAGCTTCGGCGAGGCGCGGCTCGACCTCGAGAGCGTCGGCCGCGCGCTCCAGGAGGAGTACCCCGGGAACAACAAGGCGGTGCTTCCGCGGCCCGAGCCGATGCAGCAGGCCCTCACCGAGGACGTCCGGGGCTCGCTCTGGCTGCTGATGGGGGCAGTGGTGCTGGTGCTGCTCATCGCCGCGGCGAACGTGGGAAGCCTTCTTCTCGCGAGGGGAACCGGACGGATGCGCGAGCTCGCCATCCGCGGCGCGCTGGGAGCGGGGCGTTCGAGACTGATCCGGCAGCTGCTGGTCGAGAGCCTCGTCCTGGCGCTGCTCGGGGGCGTGCTGGGGGTCCTGCTCGCCGCCGGAGCGATGCGCGTGCTCGAGGCGCACCGGCCCACCTCGCTTCCCGACTACGTCGCGCTCGCCCTGAACACCCGGGTGCTCTTCTTCGCCCTCGGTGCCTCGGTCGTGTGTGCGCTGCTCTTCGGCCTGGTGCCGGCGCTCCTCGGGTCGCGGACCCAGCTCCACGAAGCGATGCGTCAGGGGGACGCCCGGATGTCGGGGGGGCAGCACCGGCTCCGGGTGCTGCTGGTGGTGGCGGAGGTTGCCCTCGCACTGGTGCTGGTGGTCGCCGCGGGTCTGACCTCGCGAGCCCTGGCCGGACTGTTGCGCCTCGATACCGGTTTCGACGGGACCGGCGTCCTCACCTTCCGGCTGTCGGTCCCCGAGGCCCGGCAGCGCACGGCGCAGGACCTCCGGGACTTCTACGAGCGTCTGGTCGGAGAGCTGCGCGCCCTTCCCGGGGTGGAGGACGCGAGCTACTCCACGCTGCTCCCCCTGGACGGGCCATGGGAGACCAGCTTCCGGAGCGACGCGCAGCCCGAGCTACCTCCGGAGCAGGTCCAGTTCGGGGCCTTCGGGATGGTTTCTCCGGGCTATGCGCGAACGCTGGGGCTGCGGCTGGTCGCCGGGCGCTGGTTCGAGCCGGGCGACACCCGCGAGAAGCCAGCGGTCACGGTCATCGACGAGCGACTGGCGCGGGACTACTACCCGACCGGGGCGGTGGGACGACACCTGCTCTCCAATAACGGAAAGCAGGATCGCGAAATCATCGGCGTGGTCCGGCACGTCGCCGCCTACGGCGTGGTGGGCCGGGAGCCGGCCCGTCACCAGTTCTATCTCGCGACCGAGCAGCAACCGGAGGAGGACTACGCCCGGAGCCTCCGCTCGGTGAACGTCGCCGTCCGGAGTCGCACCACGCCGGAGCAGCTGCGTCCCGAGCTGGTGCGCACCGTGGCGCGGCTCGACCCGGAGCTGCCGGTCTACGAGATGCGGACGGTCGAGCAGCTCCTCGGCGCCTCGGTGGACGCGCAGCGATTCGCCACGCTGCAGCTGGTGCTCTTCGCGCTGCTCGCACTGGTGCTGGCGGTGCTCGGGCTCTACGCGGTCCTCTCCTACAGCGTGGCGCAGCGGACGCACGAGATCGGCATCCGCATGGCGCTCGGTGCGCCGCCGGGCCTGGTGCTGCGACAGGTCGTGGGGCAGGGCGTGACCTGGGCGGGCGTGGG
>DASROG010000303.1:0-16340 GCA_035646995.1 Myxococcaceae bacterium | reverse complement strand
GCTCCTGCTCGGTGAGTCCCTGGGTGCTTCGCTTCTCGCTGAGGGAGCGCAGCTCGCGGATGGCCGCGCGCGTGTCGGACATCTGTGGAGCGAGTGTACCGGGCAATCCCCGGGTCACGAAAGCAAAGCCCCGGCGCCCGGCGGCCGTGTTGAAGCCGTAACGCAACCCTCCGCCCGGGCCTCTGACACCCACCTGCGCCTTGTGTCGGACCCTGCGGTGCGCCAGAAACGGGCAGTCGGCTCGACAGCGCCGTTTCCCCACATCGGGAGTTCAGAGTGCCCCAGCCAGCAATCGAGAAGCTCGCCATCGACACCATCCGCACCCTGTCCATCGATGCGGTGCAGAAGGCGAACTCTGGCCACCCCGGCGCGCCCATGGCCCTCGCGCCCGTCGCCTACGCCCTCTGGCAGGACGTGCTCCGCTACGACCCGTCGGAACCGACGTGGCCCAACCGCGACCGGTTCGTGCTCTCCAACGGGCACGCCTCGATGCTCCTCTACTCGGTGCTCCACCTGACCGGCGTGCGCCAGGTGGACCACGAGGGCCGGGTCCTCGATGCGCCCGCGGTCTCGCTCGACGACATCAAGTCGTTCCGCCAGCTGGGTAGCCGGACCCCCGGCCACCCCGAGTACCGGCTCACCAGCGGCGTGGAGTGCACCACCGGTCCGCTCGGGCAGGGGGCGGCGAACTCGGTGGGCATGGCCATCGCCTCGCGCTGGCTCGGGGCCCGGTACAACCGCCCCGGCCTGACGCTGTTCGATTTCGACGTCTACGCCATCCTCGGCGACGGCTGCATGATGGAGGGCATCAGCTCCGAGGCCGCGTCCCTCGCCGGGCACCTCAAGCTCCCCAACCTCTGCTGGCTCTACGACAACAACCACATCTCGCTCGACGGGAAGCTGGCGCTCTCCTTCAGCGAGGACGTGCCGAAGCGGTTCGAGGCCTACGGCTGGGCCACCACCCACGTCACCGACGCCAACGATCTCGCCCAGCTGGCGAAGGCGTTCCAGTTCTTCAAACAGCAGGGCCGCCCGACGCTGATCGTGGTCGATTCCCACATCGGCTACGGCAGCCCGAAGCGTCAGGACACCAGCGCCGCGCACGGTGAGCCGCTGGGCGAGGACCAGGTTCGTGCGGCGAAGAAGTTCTATGGGTGGCCCGAGGACGCGCAGTTCCTGGTCCCCGACGGCGTCCGTGATCACTTCCAGCAGGGCCTCGGCACCCGGGGGAGGAAGCTGCGCCAGGACTGGGAGGCGACCCGCGAGCGCTACCGCAAGGAGCAGCCCGACCTCTCGAAGGACCTGGACCTCATCGATCGCTTCGAGCTCCCGCCGGGATGGGACGCCGAGCTCCCCGTCTTCCCCGCCGATCCGAAGGGAGTGGCCACCCGCGAGTCGGGAGGTCAGGTGCTGAACGCGCTGGCGAAGAGGATTCCCTGGCTCCTCGGCGGGGCGGCCGACCTCAGCGGCTCGACCAAGGTGACCATCAAGGGCGAGCCGAACCTCGCCGCTGGCGAGCCGGGCGGCCGGAACATCTATTACGGCGTCCGCGAGCACGCGATGGGCGCGATCGTGAACGGGATGGTGCTGACCAAGCTGCGCGCCTTCGGGAGCACCTTCCTCACCTTCACCGACTACATGCGCGCGCCCATCCGGCTCTCGTCGCTGATGGAGATCCCCGTCTTCCACGTGATGACCCACGACTCCATCGGGCTCGGCGAGGACGGGCCGACGCACCAGCCGATCGAGCAGCTTGCCTCTCTGCGGGCGATGCCCGGCCTGCGGGTGATCCGGCCCGGGGACGCCAACGAGGTGACCGAGTGCTACCGGGTGGTGATCGAGAGCAAGCACCACCCCGCCATCCTCAGCCTCAGCCGGCAGGCGCTCCCCACCTTCGACCGAACGAGGTACGCGCCGGCGAGCGGCGCGCGGAAGGGAGCTTACGTCCTCGCCGACGCCGAGGGCGGCAAGCCCGAGGTGCTGCTGATGGCCACCGGAAGCGAGGTGCGCCTCATCGTCGAGGCCCACGAGAAGCTGAAGGCGGAAGGCATTCGGGCCCGGGCGATCAGCATGCCGTGCTGGGAGATCTTCGAGCAGCAGTCCCCCGAGTACCGGGAGTCGGTCATCCCCTCCTCGGTGACCGCCCGGGTCGCGGTCGAGCAGGCGGCGATGTTCGGGTGGGAGGCCTACGTGGGCCTCACCGGGAAGATCCTGGGAATGAAGAGCTTCGGCGCCTCGGCTCCGCTGAAGGAGCTGCTGCCGCACTTCGGTTTCACCACCGAGCACGTGGTGGCCGCGGCGAAGGAACAGCTGGGACGGAAGGGCCCCTGAGGTATGCGCCTCGCACGCAACATCGGCCCGGCGCCGGCGGACGACGTGGTGAAAGCGGTCCTCGCTGCCCGTTACTCACCGGAGGACGGCCAGGAACGGCGGATGTGCAAGGTCAAGGCGCTGGAACGGCGCGGGTCGAAGGAGCAGCCATGAATCCTCTCAGGGCGCTGGGCGAGCAGGGGCAGAGTGTCTGGCTCGACTACATGCGGCGGAGCCTCGTCACCACCGGCGAGCTGCAGCGACTGATCGACAACGACGGCCTCAAGGGCCTCACCTCCAACCCCACCATCTTCCAGAAGGCGGTCGAGGGCAGCGAGGACTACGACGACCTCTTCCGGGAATGGGCGCCCCGCGGCGCCTCGGCGGGCGAGGTGTTCGAGGCGCTGGCGATCCGGGACATCGGCGACGCGGCGCGGACCTTCCGCCCGGTCTGGGAGCAGACCCGCCATCGCGACGGTTACTGCTCGATCGAGGTGACGCCCACCCTGGCCCACGACACCCAGGGCACCGTGGCCGAGGCCCATCGCCTCTGGAAGAAGCTCGGGGTCCCCAACGTGATGGTGAAGATCCCCGGGACGGTGGAAGGCGTGCCGGCAATCGAGCAGTGCGTGTCCGAGGGCCTCAACATCAACGTGACCCTGCTCTTCAGCCAGGACGCCTATGTCGCGGTCGCCGAGGCCTACATCCGCGGGCTGGAGAAGCGGGCCGCCCGGGGCGAGGACGTCTCGGAGAGCGCCTCGGTGGCGAGCTTCTTCGTCAGCCGGATCGACACCCTGGTGGAGAAGATCATCGCCAGCCGAGAGAAGACCGCCACGCCAAAGCAGCGCGCGCTCTTCGACGAGATCACCGGCAAGGTGGCCATCGCCAACGCCAAGCAGGCCTATGAGAAGTACAAGAAGCTCTTCTCCGGCCCCCGCTGGCAGGCCCTGGCCGACAAGGGAGCGAAGACCCAGCGCGTGCTCTGGGCCAGCACCGGCACCAAGAATCCGAAGTACTCCGACGTCCTCTACGTGGAGGAGCTGATCGGGCCGGACACGGTGAACACCATTCCCCCGCCGACGCTCGACGCCTTCCGCGACCACGGCAAGGTCCGGCGCACGCTGGATCAGGGGCTGGACCAGGCCGACGCGGTGATGCGCAAGCTGGAGCAGGCCGGGATCTCGATGAAGGCCGTGACCGACCAGCTGGTCGACGAGGGCGTGAAGAGCTTCTCCGACAGCTTCCATCAGCTGATCTCCGCGGTCGGTGAGCGGCTGAAGAGCGGAGGAGCCCGGAAGTGAACGGCATCTCGCTGCAGCTCCCGGCCGAGCTCGACTCGGCGGTGAAGCGCACCCTGGACGACTGGGACCAGGGCAAGAAGATGCAGCGGCTCTGGGCGCGCGATGCCTCCCTGTGGACCGGTCAGGACGAGGCGAAGTGGCTCGGCTGGCTGGACATCGTCGATCCCGCAGCGCCGGTCAGCCCGCAGCTGGAGACGTTCCTCCGGTCCATAGGAGAGGAAGGCTTCACCCACGCGCTGCTCCTGGGGATGGGCGGCAGCTCCCTCTGCCCTGAGGTGATGGCCCAGACCTACGGGCCGGTGAAGGGCAAGCCCGAGCTGCTGGTGCTCGATTCCACAGATCCGGTCCAGGTCCAGTCGTTCCGCCGCCGGATCGACCCCGGCAAGACGCTGTTCATCGTCTCAAGCAAGAGCGGGAGCACGCTCGAGCCCAACATCTTCTTTCAGTACTTCTGGGCCGAGACGGTGAAGGCCATCGGTCAGGACGGGGCCGGTGCGCACTTCGTGGCCATCACCGACCCCGGCTCGAAGATGGAGCAGGTGGCGAAGGGGCACGGCTTCCGGTCCATCTTCCCGGGCCGCCCCAGCATCGGCGGGCGCTACTCGGCGCTGTCGAACTTCGGGATGGTGCCGGCGGGCGTGATGGGCGTGGATCTGAAGCGGTTCCTCGGCAGCACCCTGACCATGGTCGAGGCGTGCGGGGGCTCTGTTCCCGCGTCGAAGAACCCGGGCGGCATCCTCGGCGCGGTGCTCGGGACGCTGGGGAACGCCGGTCGGAACAAGGTGACCCTGGTGGCCAGCCCGGGCATCGGCGATGTCGGCGCCTGGCTGGAGCAGCTCCTGGCCGAGTCGACCGGGAAGCAGGGCAAGGGGCTCATCCCGGTGGATCGCGAGGCGCTCGGCGCAGCGGATCGCTACGGTCAGGACCGCGTCTTCGCCTACCTCCGGCTCGAGTCGGCGCCGGACACCGCGCAGGACCGGGCGGTGGACGCGCTGGCGAAGGCCGGGCAGCCGGTGGTGCGGATCTCGGTGGAAGAGCCGTACGCGCTCGGCCAGGAGTTCTTCCGCTGGGAGATCGCGACCGCGGTGGCGGGCTCGGTGCTGGGCATCGACCCCTTCGACCAGCCCGACGTCGAGGCAAGCAAGGTCGAGACGCGGAAGCTGACCGAGGCCTACGAGAAGACCGGCTCGCTCCCCGAGGAGCGGCCGTTCCTCGAGGACGGCCCGGTGGCGCTGTTCGCCGATCCGGCCAATGCCATGGCACTCCAGGGCAGCAAGACGCTCTCGGTGGTGCTGCGGCAACACCTCGCCCGGCTGGGCCCGGGCGACTACCTGGGTCTGCTGGCCTACGTGACGATGACCGCGGAGAACGAGGCGGTGCTCCAGGCCGCGCGCATCCGCGTGCGCGACGCGAGGAAGGTGGCCACCTGCCTCGGCTTCGGACCGCGGTTCCTCCACTCCACCGGGCAGGCCTACAAGGGCGGCCCGAACCAGGGCGTGTTCCTCCAGGTCACCTGCGACGATGCGGTGCAGCTTCCTGTCCCGGGCCAGAAGTATTCGTTCGGTCTGGTGAAGGCGGCGCAGGCCCGGGGAGACTTCGAGGTGCTCGCCGCGCGCAAGCGGCGGGCGCTCCGGGTGCATCTGCGCGGGCCGCTGGATGCCGCGCTTCGGAAGCTGCGCGAGGCCATCGACCAGGCGGTCTAGGCACCGCGACGACGAAGAGCAGTGCCTCACCGGGTAGTCGGCAGTCAGGAGCGACAGCGATGCAGATCGGGATGATCGGCCTGGGCCGGATGGGCGGGAACATGGTCCGCCGGCTGATGAAGGGCGGGCACGCCTGCGTGGTCTACGATCGAGGTGCGGACGTGGTGGCCGCCTACGCCAGGGAGGGCGCCACCCCTGCGAAGAGCCTCGAGGATCTGGTGTCGAAGCTGCAGAAGCCGCGCGCCGTCTGGGTCATGGTCCCGGCGGGCGGCCCCACCGAGAGCACCGTCCAGTCGCTGGCAGGCCTGCTCGAGGCCGGGGACACGATCATCGACGGCGGGAACAGCTTCTTCAAGGACGACGTCCGCCGCTCGAAGGAGGTGGGACGGAAGGGCATCCACTACGTGGACGCCGGCACCAGCGGCGGGGTGTGGGGCGCCGAGCGCGGCTACTGCCTGATGGTGGGCGGCCCGAAGGAGGCGGTGTCGCGCATCGAGCCGGTGCTCCGCACGCTCGCGCCCGGCAAGGGCGACATCCCGGCCACGCCCGGTCGGGACGGCAAGAGCACCGCCGAGCAGGGCTATCTCCACTGCGGCCCCTCGGGCTCGGGCCACTTCGTGAAGATGGTTCACAACGGCATCGAGTACGGCCTGATGCAGGCGTACGCCGAGGGGTTCGACATCTTCAAGAACGCCGTCACCGAGCAGCTTCCGGAGGAGTACCGCTACGACCTGAACCTCGCGGACATCGCCGAGCTCTGGCGCCGTGGCAGCGTGGTCTCGAGCTGGCTCCTGGACCTGACCAGCATCGCCCTGGCCGAGGACCCGAAGCTCGAGGCCTACGAGGGCTACGTCCAGGACTCCGGCGAGGGCCGGTGGACGATCCAGGCGGCGATCGACGAGGCGGTCCCGGCCGAGGTGCTCAGCGCGGCGCTCTACACCCGGTTCCGCTCGAGGCAGCAGCACACCTTCGCCGAGAAGCTCCTGTCGGCGATGCGCAAGCAGTTCGGCGGCCACGTGGAGCCGAAGTAGGAGCCCAGGTCAATGGTTCAGAAGCTCGAGACGGCGCTGACCCCTCCGCACAACCGCACCGGCGACCCGTGCGTCATCGTCATCTTCGGAGCTTCCGGAGACCTGACGAGGCGGAAGCTGATCCCCGCGGTGCTCAACCTCCAGAACGCCGGCTTCCTCCCCCGGAATCTGGCGGTGGTCGGCGTCGCCCGGACGCAATTGAGCCATGCCCAGTTCCGGGACGAGGTGAAGCCCGAGGACAAGACGCTGTCCAGCGAGCCGATGCGGGCCGCCTGGGCCTCGCTCTCCGAGCGGATCTTCTACTTCGCTGCGGACGCGACGAAGCCCGAGTCGTTCACCGGCCTGGCCGAGTTCCTGAAGAAGACCGACGGCCAGGTGGGGACGCCGGGGAACTACCTCTTCTACCTCTCCGTCGCTCCGACGTTCTTCGCTCCCATCGTCCAAAACCTCGGCAAGAGCGGGCTGGCCAAGGAAGAGAGCGGGCGCTGGCGGCGGGTGGTGATCGAGAAGCCGTTCGGTCACGACCTGCCGAGCGCGGTGGAGCTCAACCGGAACATCCGGGCGGTCATCGGCGAGAAGCAGATCTTCCGGATCGACCACTACCTGGGTAAGGAGACCGTCCAGAACCTCATGGTCTTCCGGTTCGGCAACGGGATGTTCGAGCCGATCTGGAACCGGAACTACATCGACCACGTGCAGATCACCGTGGCCGAGGAGCTGGGCGTCGAGGGCCGGGGGCCGTACTACGACACGGCCGGCGCGATGCGGGACATGGTGCCCAACCACATCGCCCAGCTGGTCAGCCTGGTGGGGATGGAGCCGCCCATCTCGTTCAGCGCGGACGCGGTGCGCGACGAGCAGGTGAAGCTCCTCAACTCCATCGAGGCGCTTTCGCCCGAGGACGTCCTGCAGGAGGCGGTCCGCGGCCAGTACGGCCCGGGAGAGGTGGACGGCAAGCGGGTGCCCGGCTACCGGCAAGAGGAGAAGGTCCCGTCCGACAGCAACACCGAGACCTTCGTCGCCCTGCGGCTGATGGTGGACAACTGGCGCTGGGCGGGCGTGCCGTTCTATGCGCGCACGGGGAAGCGCCTCCCGAAGCGGATGACCCAGATCGTCATCCAGTTCAAGCACGCACCGGCGATGCTGTTCCAGCACACCTCGGTGGACCGCCTCACCACCAACCGTCTCTACATCCACATCCAGCCGAAGGAGGGCATCTCGCTGCGCTTCGGGGCGAAGGTGCCCGGCCCGCTGCTCACCGTGGGCGCGGTGGAGATGGATTTCGACTACGTCGACTACTTCGGGAAGGACCCCAGCACCGGCTACGAGACGCTGCTCTACGACGCGATGATCGGCGACGCGACGCTGTTCCAGCGCGCGGACATGGTGGAGGCGGGCTGGTCCATGGTGCAGCCGGTGCTCGACGTGTGGAGGGCGCTCCCCCCGCGAAGCTTCCCCAACTACCCCGCCGGGAGCTGGGGTCCACCGGAGGCGGACGAGCTGCTCCGCCGTGATGGTCGGCACTGGGAGAACTCGGGCACGTGATCGTCGCCGGGGACATCGGCGGGACCAACGCCCGGCTGGCGACCTTCGAGGTCCAGGCCGGGCGGCTCCTGCTGATCAGGGAGATCACCTACCCCAGCCGTTCCGCGCCGGACCTGGAAGGCATCGTCCGTCGCTTCGTCCAGGAGACGCGGCCGTCGGCCACTGCGGCGGCGCTGGGGGTGGCCGGGCCGGTGAAGGACGGGCGCATCGAGACCCCGAACCTGCCGTGGGTGGTGGATGCCCGCCGGCTCGGCGACATCCTCGCCGTCCGGAAGGTGACGCTGCTCAACGACCTCAAGGCCAACGCCTACGGTCTGCGGCACCTCGGGCCCACCGACTTCGCGATCCTGCAGGCAGGCGCGCACGACGCAGTCGGCAACCAGGCGATCCTCTCGGCGGGCACCGGGCTGGGCTGCGCGGGCCTCTACTGGGATGGCCAGCGCCACCGTCCGTTCGCCACCGAGGGCGGGCACGCCGACTTCGCGCCCCGGAACCATCCCGAGGCCGAGCTGATGGAAGACATCGCCCGGGAGAAGGGGCGGGTGAGCGCGGAGCGCATCCTGTCCGGAAGCGGCCTGGTGCGGATCTACCGCTTCCTCCGCAAGCGGTCGGGAGTGCCCGAGCCGCCGGCGCTGACCGAGCTCTTCGCGAAGGAGGATCCGGCCGCGGTCGTCTCCCGCTCGGCCCTCGGTGGGCTGGACCCGATCTGTGTCCAGGCGCTGGAGATGTTCGTCTCCGCCTACGGCGCGGAGGCCGGGAACGTCGCCCTCCGGATGCTTGCCACGGGCGGCGTCTTCCTGGGGGGCGGCATCGCGCCGAAGAATCTCCCTGCCTTCCAGCGGGACGAGCTCTTCATGGCCGCCTTCCTCAACAAGGGACGGATGCGGGCGCTCCTCGAGACCGTCCCGGTGCTGGTGGTGCTGAACGACCGGGCGGCGCTCTGGGGCGCAGCGCACTGCGCGGGCTTCGACGAGAGCTGAGGTGGACGATGCCGGGTCCGACGCTGCGAGTGCTGGACAGCCTGGATGCGGTGGCTCGCACCGCGGCGCAGTGGGTGCATGACCGGGCCTGGGCCGCGGCCAACGCCCGCGGGCGCTTCACCCTGGCGCTCTCCGGCGGGAACACCCCGCGCGCGCTCTACCGGGCGATGGCGGACGGCCCGCGGCTCCCCTGGGACCGGGTGGTGTTCTGCTTCGGCGACGAGCGGAACGTTCCGCCGGACCACCCGGAGAGCAACGCCCGGATGGCACGGCAGACGCTGACCGGTCAGCCATTCGTGAACCAGTCCAGCGTCTACCGGATCAAGGGCGAGCTTCCGGCCGAGGAGGCGGCGGCGGACTACGAGCAGACGCTCCGCACGCTCTTCCCGGGAACCACCACGTTCCCCAGCTTCGATCTGGTGCTGCTGGGGCTGGGCCCCGACGGACACACCGCCTCCCTCTTCCCGTACTCGCCGGCGCTCGCCGAGCGCACCCGGTGGGTGGCGGCGAACTGGGTGGAGAAGCTCCGGACCCAGCGCATCACCCTCACCTTCCCGGTGCTGAACGCAGCCTCGGAGGTGCTCTTCCTGGTGGCGGGCGAGGACAAGACCTGGGCGCTCAGGGAGGCGCTCCGCGGGAAGGCGCCGGTGACGGAGATCCCCGCGCGCGGCATCGTGCCGGTCTCGGGCCGGCTGACGTTCCTGGTGGACCGGGCGGCCGCCGCCGGGCTAGTTCAGACCTGACGCGTGAAGATCCTCCCCTCCATCCTCGCGGCGGACTACTGGCGACTGGGCGAGCAGGTCTCGGACGCCGAGCGTGGCGGCGCGGACCGCTTCCACATCGACGTCATGGACGGGCTGTTCGTACCCAACCTGTCGCTGGGCATCCCGATCGTGGAGGCGATGCGGCGGGGGACGAAGCTGCCGCTCGAGATTCACCTCATGATCGAGCGCCCGGAACGCTACACGGACGCCTTCATCAAGGCGGGCGGTGACCTGCTCATCCTTCATCAGGAGGCCACCCCGAACCTCCACCGGGCCATCCAGCAGGTGCGTCAGGCCGGGAAGCAGGTGGGGGTGGGCATCAACCCCGCCACGCCGCTCGGAACGGTGGAGGAGGTGGTGGAGAGCCTGGACCTGCTCCTCCTCATGACCGTGAACCCGGGCTTCGGGGGGCAGAGGTTCATCCACGAGGTGATGCCCAAGCTGACCCGGGCGCGGGCGCTCCTGAACCAGCGGGCGCCGCGATGCGAGCTCGAGGTGGACGGCGGAGTGGACCTGACCACCGGACCGGTGGCCGCGGCCGCGGGCGCGGACGTGCTCGTGGCGGGCACCTGCGTCTTCGCCCACCCGGGCGGGCCGGCCGCGGGCGTGCAGGCGCTCCGCGAGGCGGTGAAGCGCGGGCTCGCGGCGGCGGTGTAGGGCTCAGTCCAGCGCCCGCTCGAGCTTCCCCAGCTCCTGCTCCCAGCCCATCCGGGCCCGCTCGGTCCACATCGCGTCGTGCATGACGTCGTTGGTGACGGCGAGGCGTGTTCCGCCCGGGCCGGCCGTGAGCTCGACGCGGGTGGTGGCCCGGTAGGGAGCCACGCCGGGCACGAAGTCCACCGCGTTGGTGTAGACGAGCCGCCGGTTGGGCTCGACCTCGGTGTAGTCGCCCCGGAGGCGGTGGCTCGCGCCCATCCCGCCGTCCTTGAGCACGGCCACGATCTCCGGGACCTCGGTCTTCATGATCAGCTCGAAGTGACCACCCACCCGGACGTCGATGTGGACCACCTGGACGCTGAATCCCTCGGGGCCCCACCAGCGCTCGAGCCCCTCCCGGGTGGTCCACATGGTCCAGACCTTCTCCGGGCTGGCCTTCAGCATTCGCTCGACGGTGAAGGTCTTCTTCGCTGGTGCAGTCATGGTGTGTCGTCCTCCTCGAGGGCCTTCTCCAGGCGGTCGAGCCGCCGGTTCCAGTGGTCTCGCAGCCGATCGATCCACGCCGCGGCCTCGTCGAGCGGGCGGGGGTTGCGCGAGAGGAGATGCTCGCGGCCGATCCGCCGCCGCGTCACCAGCCTTGCCCGCTCGAGGATCCGGATGTGCTTGGAGACCGAGTTCAGCGAGATGTCGAACGGCGCGGCGAGGTCGGTGACCCGCGCCTCCCCCTGCGAGAGCCGCAGGAGGATGGCGCGCCGGGTGGGGTCGGCGAGGGCGCCGAGAGTGTGGTCGAGCCGGGCGGCGTTCAATATATTCACCCAATAGGGTGAATATTGGCGAAAGTCAAGCCCGACCAGGTTCGGTCGGGGTCACGGCGGTCCGCGGGAGGGAAGACGGGCACGAGCCCGGAGCAGGAAGTGGACGATGAGCCCGGCCAGGAGCAGCAGTCCGGCGAGCGCCGCGGCTGCCCGCCACAGGATCCGCGCCACGATGCCCTCCATGTCGGAGGAGGGTCCGCAGCCGGAGATCCTCCGCCCGGTCGAAGCCGTAGGCGATCTTCCTGTCGACGTCGGCCAGGGTGGCCACTCGCTGGGCGTCGACGTTTCCCGGGACTGCCTCTCGCTCGCGGGTCAGCGCTTCCTGGAGGTCCCGCCGCTGCCGGTCGATGTCGCCCATCAGGGCGACCCGCTCCCCGGGCAGGGAGCTCGTCGCGGCCGCGGAGAGCTGGCGGAGCGATTCTGCCTCAGGAGGCGGTGTCGTGACCGAGCGCGCGCTGGGCCTCGGCCACCCCGTCGTCACCCTCTCCGCTCTGGAGCACCTGGACCAGCCGGGCGTTCACCTCGCCGAGCCGGCGTGCCAGGAGCTTCGCCAGCCCGTGGGCGATCCTCAGTGCGGCGACATTGCCCGCCGACAGCCGCTGCCTCAGCGCCGGACCGGGAACCGTCGCCAGCGTCACCGGGCCCACGGCGATGGCCGACGCGCTGCGCTTCCCGCCCGTATCGAGCACCGCCATCTCGCCCAGGACCGCCGGTGCGGAGACCACCGAGAGCACCTGGTGCTTCCCGGCGGGGTCGCGCTTCACCACCTGCGCCGACCCGGAGAGGAGGAGCACCAGCGCGTCCCCGGGATCTCCCTCACGGAACAGTGGGAGCTGCGCCTCGAGCGATTTCAGCTCCGCGATCCCGGCGATCTCCGCCCGGTCCGCATCGGTCAGCCCCGCGAGGAGGGGAACTGCGCGCAGTGCCTCGGCCGTCGGTCGCTCGCTCATCGCCGCCTCGCACGCTCCAGGCGCAGCGTCTTCTCGCCGCGCTGCTGCCCGTTGAGCTTCTCGAACGCCGCCGCGTCCTCCTCGGTGACGAAGCCGTAGCTGTAGGTGGGCCGCACGTCGAGCCGGAGCAGCTTCCCCGCGGGCGCGCCCAGGCCCTCCAGCATCGCGGTGATGCCCGCCGCGTCCAGCCCCTCGGAGCTTCCGAGGTTCATCCACAGCCGGACCTGCCCCGGCGCCGACTGCTCCGCGGCAGCGGGAGCGACCTCCTCGGGACGGTCACGGCGCGGAGGACGCTCTCGCCGCTCCCGGCGCTCGCGGCCGCCCGATCGCTCCTCGCGTCCGGCTCGTTCGCCCCGCTCGTGGCGCTCACCGCGATCTCCACGCTCCCCGCGCTCGGACCGCTCCTCGCGCCGGGGCCGGTCGCCCCGTGACCGCTCGCGCTCACGCGGCGGGCGGGCATGCGCCTGCTCGGCCGCGGCTGCCTGGGCCTTCTCCATCCGCAGATGCCCGAAGAAGAACTTCAGCAGGAAGGCGATCGCGTCGTCGGCATCGGGACGCTGCTTCAGCTCCCCCGCCAGGCCGAGGTACCCCTCGTACACGCTCCCGGCGGCGGCGGACTGGATCTCCCGGACGTGCCGCTCGGTCCACATCCGCATCGCCTCCTCGGGCGCAGGCATCTCCCGCTTCTCGAAGCGGATCCCGTACTTCTTCTCCAGGACGGTGAACGTTCCCAGCTCTCGCCCGGAGATGAGGTTGATCGCCGTGCCCTTCTTCCCGATGCGCCCGGTGCGGCCGACGCGGTGCAGGTACACCGCCGGGTCCTCGGGCAGCGAGTAGTTGATCACGTACTGAAGATCCGAGATGTCGATTCCCCGGGCCGCGATGTCCGTGGCCACCATGAAGGCCACCTCGCCGCGCTTCACCTTGCCCATCACCCGCTCCCGCTCCGTCTGGGGCAGGTCGCCGTTGAGCAGCTCGGCGTCGAAGCCGTTCCGGTTCAGCACCGCGGTGACCAGCGCGGTGTCGTCCCGGGTGTTGCAGAAGACGATGGCGTTGTCCGGCTCCTCCATCTCCAGCACGTAGATGAGGTTCCGGGGCTTGGGGTAGGCGTCGGTCACGTCGTACCGGACGTGGTGGATGTGATCGACGGTGAGGACGTCGCCGGAGAGCATCAGCATCTCCGGTGAGGTGGTGTACTGGCTGATGAGGTGCTGGATCTCCGGAGGCACCGTGGCGCTGAAGAGCAGCACCTGCCGGTCCTTGGGCAGCTGGTCGAGGATGCGGGTGACCTCCTCGTAGAACCCCTGGTTCAGCATCTCGTCGGCCTCGTCGAGGACGACGTGCCGGCAGCCCTGGAGCCGGAGGTTCTTCCGCCGGATGTGGTCCCAGATGCGGCCCGGAGTGCCCACGACGATCGGAGACCCTTGCTCCAGCGCGTCCTGCTGCTCCTGCATCGAAGCCCCGCCGTAGATGGCGGAGACCCGCACGCCCTTGTGCTTGCCGAGATCGGAGAGCTCGGCTGCAACCTGGAGAGCCAGCTCGCGCGTGGGGCAGAGGACGAGGGCGCGCACCGCCTTGTCCTCGGGGTTCATCTTCTCCAGCAGCGGGAGCCCGAAGGCGGCGGTCTTCCCCGTCCCGGTCTTGCTCCGGACGATGAGGTCCTTGCCCTGCATCACCGGGTCGAAGGCCTGGGCCTGCACCGGGGTGGGGTGGGTGTATCCGCGATCGGCCAGCGCGCGGCGGATCTCCGGGGAGAGGGCCAGCTCCTCGAAGCCCACCTCCGCCAGGTATTCGGCCGGTCGCTCGGGGGGAGTCGTCTCGGGAGCAGGGGCCGCGTCGGACGGCGGAGAGGAATCGCCGCCTCCGGGCGCGGACGGGTTGTCACTCATCGGGCACGGGCTTAATCCCTCCCACATCACGTAGCAATCACGCTGCCCGGGGGTCCTGCTAGAAGCAGCCGGTCCCCTCGATCCATGGCCCGTCCGCCCAAGAAGCCAGGGAAGCCCCGCCCCAAGCCGGCCACCCGGTCGGAGCACGCCGCCTCACGCCCCGCTGCCCGGGCTCGCCCCGGCTCGCCCCGCCAGGCGTCGCGACCGCGTGGCAGTCGGCCGGCCGGCCCGGCGCACGAGGACGTCCGCGAGGTCACTCCGGTCGAGGAGGCCGAATCCTCCGAGGCCGCGGAGGCTGCCGAGACCGAGCCCGTGGACGCCCCGGAGCCCGAGGGCGAGGAGCTGGCGGAGCTGGAGCCGGTGGTGGAGTCCGTCGCTGCCACCCCCGCACGCTCGTCGAGCAGCGGCATCGCCCGGGCCGATCCGATGGCGGCCTACATGGCCGAGGTGCACCGGCACCCGCTGCTGTCGCGCGAGGAGGAGGAACGGCTCGCGCGCCGCTACCGGAGCACCGGTGACCTGGACGCCGCGGCCCGGCTGGTCTCGGCCAACCTGCGCCTCGTCGTGAAGCTCGCCCACGAGTACCACCGAAATCCCTTGGCGTTGCTGGACCTGGTCCAGGAGGGAAACATCGGGCTGATGCAGGCGGTGAAGAAGTTCGACCCCGAGCGCGGGGTGAAGCTCTCCACCTACGCTGCCTGGTGGATCCGCGCGTACATCCTTCGCTACATCATGGACAACTGGAAGCTGGTGAAGCTCGGGACGACCGAGGCCCAGCGGAAGCTGTTCTTCAAGCTGCGCCAGGAGCAGGAGCGGCTTCTCAAGCAGGGCTACGAGGCCACTCCCAAGCTGCTCGCCGAGCGGCTCAACGTCACCGAGCAGGACGTGGTGGAGATGGACCAGCGTCTCGGCCAGGACGAGGTCTCGATCGACGCTCCGGTGGGGGAGGACGGCGACGCCACCCGCGGTGACCGCATCCTCCCCGCGAGCAGCTTCCCCGCCGCCGACGAACGCCTGGGCAGCGAGCAGCTGAAGCGGCTGTTCCGCGACAAGCTCGAGGCCTTCGGGAGGACCCTCGAGGGCAGGGAGCGGTACATCTTCGAGAAGCGGCTCACCGCCGACGAGCCGATGACTCTCCAGGACATCGGCACCCACTTCGGCATCTCGCGCGAGCGGGCGCGGCAGATCGAGGCGGCGCTGGTGGACAGGATGCGCGAGTTCGTCCGCTCGGAGATGCCGGATTTCGATCTCGTCGCCGAGTCGAAGCCCTGAGACGTCACAGGGGACGGATCTTCAGATTTTCGAAGTAAACCTTCGATTCCCATCCCGACACCGCGAAGTACCGGTGCGCGGGGCCGCGCAGCGGATCCGGATCGTCGAGGGTGAGGAACGGCTGTCCATCCACCAGCCAGGTCAGGACCCGGCCCTGCCGGCGGATGGTCCAGTGGTACTTCCTGCCGGGCATCACCCGCGGCTCGGGTCGGGTGACGCGGTCGGCGGCGTGCTCGTGCATCCGGGCGATGGCCGAGAGGCTGTTCCGCCAGCCCCCCATCACCAGGACGTAGCCGGTGGCGTCGTACGCGGCGCGCGGGTCCCCCCGATGGAAGGACTGCCCGTCGCCGAAGACCTCGACCTTCATGTCCCCCTCGGGGCTATCGGTCCAGACGTCGAGATCGATGACCACGTTCTCGGGAAGGGGCCGCTTGAGCCACACCGGGTGGTTGTGGGCCCGCTGCACCACCAGCGCGCCCTTCTCGAGAGAGACCGCCGCGGGGTCGGTGGCGAGCCACTCCGGTCCCAGCTGGGCGCGGTCGAAGTCGTCGGAGAACGGACCGGCGGCAGGCTCAGGCGGGGCGGGGGCCACCGGGGTGAAGCCCGCGCCGGTGGCCGGCGTGATGCGAAGGTCGTCGTAGTAGACGTCCCACTCGCCGCTGGAGAGCCCGAGCCGGTCGTGCCCGGGGCCGTCGAGCGGGAACGGGTCGTCGAGCTCGGCCAGCACCCGCCCATCCACCATCCAGCGCAGCACCGAGCCACGCCGCTCGAAGCGCATGCGGTACACGTGAGAGGGCTCCAGCGTGACCGGCACCGCCTCGACCCGCAGGCCCGAGTCCTTCTTGAACCCGGCCGAGCGCAGGTCGCCCGGCACGCGGGCCCGCGACAGCCAGCGCGACAGGGTGGCGCCGTTCTCGTCCAGCCGCACCAGGCTCGAGCCGAGCCGCTGCGGAGAGCCCATCGGGCTCCAGGGGCCGAGCACCGCCTGGTAGCCGGTGTCGGCGTCGATCCCGTTCCCGAAGAGGGTGATCCGGATCTCACCCTCGGGGCTGATCGGCCGCGCCGAGACCTCCACCACCACGTCGTGAGGCAGCGCCGCGTCCAGCCAGAGCGGGTTGTTCTT
>DASROG010000302.1:0-10156 GCA_035646995.1 Myxococcaceae bacterium | reverse complement strand
GGCCTGGACCGCGCGGACCAGGGGCAGATCGGCGTCGTCGAGCCTCGCCGCCTGCTGCAGCGCCCAGCCCCGCCCGAGCAGCCCGATGCCCTCGTCGAGCAGCTCCGCGGCACGGGCGCGCACCGGATCGTCCGCCCGCGGATAGAGCGGCGGCTCGGGGATACGGGCGAGCCACTCGGTCGTCTCGTTCCGGAAGGCGTCCAGCGGCCCGGAGCCGGGCGGCGGGGGCCCCAGGGCGCGGGCCCGTTCCAGCGCTGCGGCGAAGGCCTGGTCCGGAGTCACGAGCGTCCTGTCACTGCCCGATTCGCCGCCGCCGGGAAAGGGCCCTCCCGAGCGACCCTTGCCCGGCTTCGGCCTAAGTGGCCGGAGTCCTGGAGGAAATGAAGGTGTCGAAATGAAGGTGTCAAACACCTTCGACGGCGTTCGCAGACGGTCGAAGGTGTCCGATCGAAGGTGTCTGGCACCTTCACGGCGGCCTGCGGCGGGTGTCCGGTTCTTTGTGGGCTTGGGTATGTCGATGTAAGACACTCGCAGGGAGGTCTCATGGGCTTCATCCGGACCTGCGTGTGGACGGTGACGGCGGTGGGGCTGGGCGTCGCGCTGGCGACGGTGGAGGTGGGCGGCAAGACACCGTTCCAGCACGCCCGGGCGGCCTGGCGGTCGGGTGAGGCGGGCGACTGGCTTCGGGACCACGCCGACGATGCGATGGATCGGGCCCGTGGCGCGCTGGGGCAGCCGCAGAAGCCCCGGGAGCGCCACAGCGACGAGGACCGCGCCGCGCTCGATCGGATCATCGCCAAGCGCAGTCGCTGACCCTCGGAGCTACCGCCGGCGGCTCGCCATCCCTAATTTCCACGGGTTGGTTCGCGGTCGGGGGCGGCGATGGGACGGGCGTGGGCGGCGTGGCTGGCCGCGTGCGCGCTGGTGACGGCACCGGCGTTGGCGCGGGCGCCAGGGCATGAGGCGAAGGAGCGGCGGGTCTCGGCGGAGCGCTCGGCGCTGGTCCAGGTGGCGCGAGCTGCGGTCCCCGCGGTCGTCTCCATCACCACGCAGGAGAAGCCCGACGCAGCCGGCGAGCCGCAGAAGGGCATCGGCTCGGGTTTCATCATCTCGCCCGACGGATACGTGCTCACCGCGGCGCACGTGGTGGACGACGCGGAGAGCTTCACCGTCACCCTCCTCGACCCCCGCGGCTGGCCGGAGGAGGTCCCGGCCACGCTGGTGGGCTCCGACTCGCTCACCGACTGCGCCCTGCTGAAGCTGAAGACGGACCGGAAGCTCCCCAGCCTCACCCTGGGGAGCGCGCACGACGTGGACGTCGCCGACTGGGTGGTGATCATCGGCAGCCCGTACGGGCTGGACCGCTCGGTCTCGGTCGGCGTGGTGAGCGCGAAGGGCCGGACCGACATCATCCCCGGCTCGCGGACCAGCTTCGTGGACTTCATCCAGACCGACGCGGCCATCAATCCGGGCAACTCCGGCGGGCCGATGCTCGGGCTCGACGGGAAGGTGGTGGGCATCGCCAACGCGGTGAACACCACCGGCCAGGGGATCGGGTTCGCCATTCCGGTGGACATCGCACGATCGGTGGTGGAGGACCTCCGGCGCTACGGGCAGGTGCGCCGCGGCTGGCTCGGCCTGTCGGTGGTGGATCTCACCCCGGACGTGGCCCGCAGCTTCGGGCGGCCGAGCTACAGCGGAGTCGTCGTGTCGGAGGTGATCACCGGCAGCCCCGCGCAGCAGGCCGGGCTCCGCGCCGGGGACATCATCCTCGAGGTGGACCGGACGCCGGTACAGCGGGCACAGGCGCTGCGCTGGAAGGTGGCGCAGACCGGGCCGGGGAGCCCGCTGCGGGTGCGCATCACCCGCGCCGGCCATCCCGCCCTGCTCGCGATCGTCCCGGTCGCCATGCCGGCGATGGTCGCGAAATCCCCGCACGGGGCGCTCCCGCCGACCGGTTCCGAGGCGACCGCGGCCGAGAAGAGCTCCCAGGCCGGCACCGGAGGCAGCGGGCCGGACCAGGCCTCCAGCCACTGAGAGGCGCTCCGCCGGAGCGCTGCTACCCCGCGGGCGCGCTCGGAGGATCCTCGGGCAGGAGCCGGGTGGGCGTGCCGGGGGACACGAGCCACAGCTGCCAGGACGCGCGGGTGACGGCGACGTGCAGCCGGCGGCGCCCCTCTTCGGAGAGGGCCCACGCGGACTCCACGGCGTCGGGCACGACAACGTAGTCCCACTCCAGCCCCTTCACGCTGTCCACGTCGGTGACGTCCACGCCGGGCTCGAAGGTGAACCGGCCGTCGAGCACCAGGCGGCTCGCGGGCAGCTCGGCCAGCACGCTCGCCAGGCGCCGCGCCGTTCCCGCGTCGTGGCCGATGACCGCCACCGCCGCGTGCGGCTCGGACTCGAGCAGCTCGCGCAGGGCCCCGGCGAGGAAGAGGTGCGCCTGCGGCTCTCCGGGGAAGGAGAAGCGTCCCACCGGCGCCCCCTCGCGCGCGGCGCGGACCGGCTGTGCAGGAGCGAGGGGCCCGAGGACGGCGCGAGCCAGCTCGGCGATGGGCCGCGGGCAGCGGTAGGAGACCGGCAGCCGGACCCGGGCCGCACCGGCGGCGCCGAGCGTCTCCAGCGAGCGGTCCCACCCGGCGAAGCTGGGCGAGGTCTGCTGGGCCTCGTCCCCGGCGACGGTGACCGAGCGGGTGCCCCGGAGCAGCCTGGCCAGCGTCGCCAGGTCGAAGAGCGAGAAGTCCTCCGCCTCGTCGAGCACCAGGTGCGACGCCTCGGGCAGGGAGAGCTGTCCCCGCCAGGCAGCGAGGGCGAGCAGCAGCGGAAGGTCCTCCACGTCCAGCGTCCCGGCCAGGGCATCCTCGGTGCCCTCGTCGACGGGCCTGCCATCCAGGGCCTCCTTGCGAGACTCGTCGGTGATGGACGCCAGGAGCCTGCTCGTTGGATCCGCCAGCTGGCGCATCGTGTGGCGCACCATCTCCTCCACCACGGTGCGCGGCAGGCTCCCCCGGGCGGAGTCCACCACCTGGGCGAGGAAGGTCCGGTCGGTGAGCGGGACGGACAGCTCGCGCCGGAGCCGCCTCCAGCTCGGGGCGCCCCCTGCGCGCCGGTTCCCCAGACGGAGGCGGAGCGCGTCGTACAGCACCGGGTGGCGCTTCACCGCGGTGACCAGCGCCGGCGGGTCATCGACGATGCGCGGAAGGGGTCCGAAGACGCGGCGCCCCAGCTCGAGGAACGCCGCGTCGAGCGTCTGCACCTTCGCCGCACCCCCGCCGAGCGGCGCCAGCAACCGGGCGGCGAGCCGCGAGAGCCCCTCCTCCGGGACCACCACCCGGGCGCGTGACAGGGGCACCCGCTCGGGCTCGGCGGCGACCAGGCGCGCCAGCCGGTGCAGGGCCACGGTGGTCTTCCCGCTTCCCGCGCTTCCGAGCACCACCAGCGGCTCGTCAGGCGGCGCGCGCACCGCGGCATACTGGTCGGCATCCAGGAGCGCGGTCACGTCCGCGCGCGTGCCGCGCTCCTCGGCCCCCACGCCGAGCCCGAGGTGCCCGGCGCGGGGCGCGGTTCCGGCGCCCCCCAGGGCGAGGGAGTCGCTTCCACCGACCGCCCAGCTCCCGTCCGGGCGCCGCCGGGCCTGGAACCCCTCGCCGAGGACCTGAAGGAGCCGCCCCCGGTGGATGACGACCACCCGGCGGACCTCGATCACCCCGCTGGCTTCCCGCCCGGGGAACGACTCCTCGAACGGGTCCCCCTCGCGATAGCGGTAGAAGAGCTGGGCCACCGGAGCGACGCGCCAGTCGACGACCCACACGTCCGACTCCGCGTCCACGAAGGTGGCATGCCCCAGCAGGTAGTCCCGGCGGCGGCCGCCCTCGCGGATCGCCAGATGCGCGACGTAAGGAGACGCGAGATCCGGCAGCTGGGCCGGAGCGCGGACGCCGAGCTGGTGCTGCACGGCGAGCTCGTGCAGCAGCGGGGCCGCGTCCTCCTCGCGGGCGCTGGCGGCGTCCTCGCGCAGCGTCTGGAGCGTCTCGCGGCTCGGTCCCGTGGCGCGGGCGCGCCGTGTCTGCGCCGAGCCGAGCGCCGTCCGCACCCGCTCGAGGAGGGCCTCCTCCTCGGCGAGGGCTGCATGTGGATCGACGCCCGGCATCGCTCTGAGAGGCGGCGGATGTGTCGCCCCCGCCGGGCGGTGTCAACCCCTTCGGGATGCCCGTGCTTGCAGCAGGCGCCGCCGTCCCGCTAAGGAGCCACCGATGCCTGACACCACCCCGCAGAAGAACGGCTGGGCCCGCCGCGCCAAGGGCAGCCCGGAAAACGCCTGCACCGTCGAGGGCTGCAAGCGCCCCTACCGCGCGAAGGGCTACTGCTACTTCCACTTCAAGAAGTGGCGGCAGGGCGAGCTGCCCCACAGCCGCTACCGGACCTGCAGCAAGCCCGAGTGCCGGCAGAAGGCGGCGCGCCACGGCCTGTGCGAGAAGCACGAGACCGAGGCCCGCGGGGCCAAGGGCGGCGAGTCCGCCGCCTGACGCCGCCCCCGATGGCTCCCGTCCAGGAGCTGCACACCCCTCGCGCGCGCCTCCGCGAGGTCCGCCCCGACGACGCCGAGGCGCTCCTCGACATCTACGGCCATCCCGAGGGCGTGCGCTACCTCGGGCGGCCGCCACAGACGCTGGAGCAGGTCCAGACGCGGCTGCAGCGCATGCGCGAGGACATCGACCGTGGCGAGGCGGCGTTCTGGGTCATGACCGAACCGGATGGGGATCGCGCGCTCGCGTACCTGGGCTTCTTCCGCTGGGACGCCCCGCACCAGACCGCCGAGCTGGGATACGTGCTCGCTCCGGCTCACTGGGGCAGGGGACTGATGCGAGAGGTGCTGCCGGTGCTGGTGCGGCACGGCTTCGAGGTGCTCGGGCTGCACCGCATGGAGGCGCGCATCGACCCGGGGAACGTCGCCTCGATCAAGCTGATCGAGCGGCTCGGCTTCAAGCCGGAGGGAGCGCTCCGCGAGCGGACCCTCAACGCCGACGGAAGCCGAGAGGACCTGCTGCTCTTCGGATTGCTCCGGCCGGAGTTCGGCCGCGCGAGCGTCGGCTGAGGTCCGGCAGCGACCTCGCCGTCGACCCCGGGACGCGACGGAAGGTCGCCGCAGGCCCGTTGCGAAGTACACGCCCGCTCGCTCGAGCGGTCGCACCCACGCCGCGCGGGCGCGCGACGCCCGGCTTGGTCCTGGGTCACCGACCACGGGGGGGAAATTCACCGCGCGCCCATCGGTTGCCTCCGGACGACCGCGCCGTTACACCGACCTCGGTCGTGATGCTGTCCCCTCAGGAGCCACTCGACGTGATCCGGAACCCACAGCTCGACGCGAGCGCCTTCGAGGCGGACGTGCCGCGTGTGTCCGAGATCACGAGCCGGGGCACAGCCTGCCCGGTCACGGGCGCTGCGGCGAGCTCGTAGTCGCTGCAGCGCGGATCTCCGGACTCGTCGCCCTCGCGGGCCCGTGCTCGCGGCGGCACCGTTCTCACCCCTCTGGCGTTCCGGCTCCGGGGCCTGCTCCCGGGGTCGGGAAGCGAACCCCTTCCCCCTCCGAGCGGAGCACTCCCATGCGCGTTCTCGATCCCAGGAATTCAACCCTCACCCCCGGCGCGGAGCCATCGGGCTCCCGGAGGCTCGTCCGTGACGCCCCGATCCAGATCACGGTCGGAGACATGGACCGGCTCCGCTCGGTGGTCGAGCGGCATGCCGGGGGCGTCCAGGACGCGGCGGCGGAGATGCTGGAGGCCGAGCTGGACCGCGCCCAGGTCGTGCCCGAGAACGGCTCGCCGCGGGAGGTCGTCGGCATGCACGCCCGGGTGCTCTACGAGGACGTGGACACGGGCGAGCGGCGCGAGGTCGTGCTCGTGTACCCCGAGGAGGCGGACGTCCGGCGCTCCTGGATCTCGGTGCTCGCCCCGATCGGGACGGCGCTGCTCGGCCTCTCGGCTGGGGAGTCCATCTCCTGGCCCGTGCCGGGAGGTCGGACGCGGACGATCCGGGTCGTTTCTGTCCTCTATTCATCCGAAGGCGCCGGGGAGCGGCTTCTCTTCAGGGACGTCCCCGCGCATCCCTGATCCGCGCCATGGACGAGACCGAGAGGAACCGAGCAGCGAGGGACGACGAGCTCCGCTCGTCCGTCATGCCAGCGGCGCGTACCCCGGCGCCTCCGCTGCCGGAGCCCGAGCTGCCGGAGAGCGGACCCGCGCCTGCTCCGCCGCCTTCCCCGGGGTGGGTCGAGGAGGCGTCGCGGCAGTCGTTCCCGGCCAGCGATCCACCCTCCTGGACGGGAATGACCGCGGGGTAACGTCATGCGACAGCTCGCCGACTACGTCCTGAGCGCCGGTGGGAAGGCGATTCCGGTCTCGGCGCCCGTGCGGGGTGACCTCCGGTCGTCGTCGTCCCGGAGCAGGCAAGGCCGGTACGTCACGCTGGGCTTCGCAGCCCAGGACGCCACGACGGCGCGCGGGCTGGTGGGCCACGAGGCCCGGATGCTCTCGAATATCCAGATCCCGGGACGCGAGCTGGCTCGGTTGCGGATCCTCGAGATGCACGCCTCGATGGCGCTCCTGGTCGCGGAGATTCTCCCGGGGGCCGTCGAGGAGGCGATCTCCCCGGGCGACGCCGTCGCGTCTCCGCCGGGAACCGCCACAGCGCACGCCTGACGAGCTCTCCGCTCACCGCTTGCCAGGGCCGCGTCGCATGGCCACCTCTGTATCATCGGCGGCGACTGGTGGTCGGGGGTGGCGGGCATGGATGGGGCGACGGTGTCTTTCCTGATGTTCTGGTCGGTGGTCGGCGCGGCGGCGTTGCTGGTCCTCGCGGCGCGGCGGTTCCGGCGCGGCCGGCCCTGACCCCCGAGGTGCCCTCAGTCGCCGGGCGCACCCGCGGCCCGGGCCAGCTGCTTCCACGCTGCGGCCCAGAGCTCGGCCTCGCGCCGGGAGAGCTGCGCCCGGTCGAGCGCGCGCAGCATCTCGTCGAGGATCGGAAGCGGCGACTGGGGGTTGAGCCCGTCGGCCGCGTGAAGCGCTCGCTCCATGCGGCGACGGAGCACCTCCCGCAGGGCCTGAGGGGCGCCGGGGTCGGCCGCGACCGCGGGCGCCGGGAGCTCCTCCTCCCGGGAGGCGAGGTAGAGGAGCACCGCCGCGGCTTGCGCCAGGTTCAGCGACGGCTGGGGTCCGGGCGCCGGAATGCAGGCGACGTCCTGGCAGAGGGCGAGCTCCTCGTCGGAAAGCCCGCGCCGCTCTCCACCGAGCACCAGCGCCACCGGGCCCCGCGCCGCGGCTGCGCGGAGACGCTCCACGCCCACCTCCGGGGTCACCGGGACTCGCCCGCGCAACGCATCCCGGCCGCTGGTTCCAAGGACGTAGACCGCGTCCGCGACCGCGTCCTCGAGGCGGGACATCCGTTCGGCGGCCGCGAGCACGTGGCCGGCATGCACCGCCGTCCGGTGCGCCGCGTCGATGTCCTCCACCTGGGGGTCGGATAACCTGAGCAGCGCCACGTCGAAGTTGGCCACCAGACGAGCCACTGCCCCGAGGTTCTCGGGGGATTGGATCTGGTGCAGCACGACGCGGAGCTGCCGACGGAGCAACATGCTGGTGGCGCCCTCCAGTCGTGACTTTCCCCCTCAATCGCCACGTTGGTAAGGTGGTGGGCCGCTTTCCCCGATGAGACGCCTCCCCCTGCTCCTCCCGGTGCTGCTGCTTGCCGCCTGCGGCGATGTGGGCATGGGTGCGCCCGCGCCGAGCCAGCCCTCGGTTCGCCAGGTGCTTCTCGAGCCACCGGAGCAGGTCGAGGCGCTGCCGGCCGCAGCTCGGGCGGACCTGTTCCGGTCCCTGCTCCGGGCGAGCGGTGCCGGCACGGCCGACGGACTCCTGGCCCTCTTCCCCATGGTTCAGGACGGTGCGGTGCGCGCCGCGCCTCCCATCGACGGACGGCTGGACCTCCTCGACGTCTCCGACGGCGGCGAGCCGCTCGTGCTCAACCTGGACGCTGCCCTGGCGGAGCGGTGGCCGCTCGAGCGCCGGGACGCCCTGCAGGGCCTCAGCGAGCGGGAGGCCGCGGAGCTGGTGGCCCGCTCCCTGGCGGCACGCTGGGGGCTCCGGCCGCGCGCAGCGCTCCGCGTCGAGCGCGCCGCCGGCGCTCCCTACGCCGCGGCCTACGCCGAGGGCGTGCTCCGGCTGAATCCCGCGCTCCTCTACCTGGCGGCGGCCCCGGCCGACGCGCGCTGAGGCATCCGACGGTGTCGGACCCGGTCCTCTCCCGGCAGCTCGACCACACCCTGGCCGAAACCCACCTCGACGCCCTCGGGGAGCGGTACCGGGGCAAGGTGCGCGACGTGTACCGGCAGCGGGACCGGCTGTTCCTCGTCGCCACCGACCGGCTGAGCGCCTTCGACCGGGTGCTCACCACCATTCCCTTCAAGGGCGAGGTGCTGAACCGGATCGCCCAGTTCTGGTTCGAGAAGACGAGGGACGTGGTCCCCAACCACGTGCTCGACGCCCCGGACCCGAACGTCACCGTCGCCCGGGCCACCAAGCCCTTCCCGGTCGAGGTGGTGGTGCGCGGCTACCTGACCGGAAGCCTCTGGCGGGACTTCCAGAAGGGCACGCACACCGCCTACGGCGTGAGCATCCCGGCGGAGATGAAGAAGGACGCTGCGTTTCCCGAGCCGATCCTCACCCCCTCCACCAAGGCGCCGGTGGGGGAGCACGACGAGCCGCTCTCGGAGGCCGAGGTGGTCAGCCGCGGCATCGCCTCGGCGCGTGACTGGGCCCGCGTCCGCGAGGCCGCGCTGGCGCTGTTCCGCGCCGGACAGACGTGGTGCAGCACCCGGGGCCTCCTGCTGGTGGACACGAAGTACGAGTTCGGGGCGGTGGGGGATGCGCTCTACGTCATCGACGAGATGCACACGCCCGACAGCTCCCGCTTCTGGCGGGCGGCCGACTACGAGGAGCGGCTCGTCGCCCAGGCGGACCAGGTCATGCTGGACAAGGAGAACGTCCGGCAGTGGCTGATCCGCGAGCGCGGCTTCAGCGGCCACGGCCCCCTGCCGGTCATTCCCGAGGACGTCCGGGTGCAGACCTCCGAGCTGTACCTGCGCGCCTACGCGGAGATCACCGGCGCGCCGCTGACGCCCGTGGCGGGTGACGTCGAGGCCCGCATCCGGAAGAACTTACAGACGCACGGTTACCTCTGAACACTCGCGGATCCCCCCGACCACTGGGTCATTCGCCGACAGCGATGGGTGAAACGGACCCGCCATTCCGGACACCCTTCGTCAGGACGGCCTGCTCACCGAAGCGAACCCCGCGGAAACCCAGACTTTGAAATCTGGCCCGCCGATTGCTTCGTAGGAGCATTGGTCGGTTTCGGAGGTGCCCAGAGAGATGCGCGGGGTCATCACCAATCGAGACGTGGTTCGCCACCTCGGGCTCATCTACCGGGAGTTCGGCACCCGCTGCGTCTTCCGCTGCCTCTGGGTTCTCGCCACCCGCCGCACCACGACCTTCCTCGACGTGGTGAGTCAGCGCGGCTAGCCGTTCGCCCCGAACACACGGTCGAAAATGTCGTCCACGTGGCGAAGGTGCTCGTCCAGCGAGAAGCAGGTCGCGAGCTCCTCGGGTCTCATCCACTTCGCGAGCTCCTTGTCCTGGGAGAGCGCGGTCCGGAAGTCGACGCCCTCCTCGTACATGCGCATCGCGTTGCGCTGGACGATGACGTACGCCGCCTGGCGGTCCACGCCCTTCCGGGCGAGCTCGAGCAGCACGCGCTGGCTGTGCACCACCCCGCCGAGCGCCGCGAGATTCTTGCGCATCTGCTCGGGTGAGACCCGCATCTGCTCCACCAGCCCGGCGAAGCGGTGGAGCATGAAGTCGAGCGTCACGGTGGCATCCGGCCCGATGACCCGCTCCACGCTGGAGTGCGAGATGTCGCGCTCGTGCCACAGCGACACGTCCTCGATGGCGGACAGGGCGTAGCCCCGCATCAGCCGGGCGAGTCCGGTCAGGTTCTCCGACAGGATCGGGTTGCGCTTGTGAGGCATGGCCGAGCTGCCCTTCTGCCCGACAGCGAACGGCTCCTCCACTTCGCGCACCTCGGTGCGCGAAGTGGAGGAGCC
>DASROG010000301.1:0-3370 GCA_035646995.1 Myxococcaceae bacterium | reverse complement strand
CCCTGGAGAGCTGCCTCCGCCGCCTGGCCCCCCGCCCCATCGACGGGTCCTCGGAGGCGCTGGCCCGGCAGTGCGCCGGGTTCCTCCGGGGAGAGGCGGTGCGCGATCCGCTCGAGGACGACGCGACGCTCCGCGGCCGCGCCACCCAGCCGCTCTCGGAGACCGAGCTGGTCGACCTGGTGACCACGACGACCCGGAGCTTCAGTCCCACCAGCGCGGTGCGGCAGGCATCGGTGCGGAGGATGCTCGACGCCGCCACCAGCCCGCGGGCGCGCATCGAGATGGGGCGGAAGCTCGCCGATGACGTGGAGATCGTCTCTCTCTTCGAGGTGTACCTGGCCGAGCAGCTCGGTGGGCTGAGCCACGGTGAGCTGCCGGAGTCACGGCTGGTGGCGCTCCGACGCGACATCCTCGACTATCTCGTCCGGGCGGAGGCGCTCGGAGCGTCCTCGGCGCGGATCGCCGCCGCCCAGCTGGAGGATTCCCTCTCGGAGCTTGCCCAGCGCTCGGGCCCCGGTTCGGTGCCTGCCCAGGCCCGGCGGGCGCTGGACGAGGTCCGCGCGGATCCACCGGAGAGCCTCTTCCGGATCGCCCCGCTTCTCCCGCTCCTCTCCAGCCTCGATGCCCTCCCTCCTTCCCAGGTGGACGGTCCGCTGCTCCGCGCCTGGGCACGCCTGGACCGGCTGGTGCAGATCCGGCCTCGCCTGCAGAGGCTCACGGCGGACACCCACCAGGTCGCGGAGGACGCGCGCAGCATCGCCTCCGAGAACACGCCCGAGCGCCAGCTGGCACTGTCCACCCGCTTCAGCCCGCTCGCCGGAGCGCAGCTCGCCAACTTCGGCGGCTTCCTCGACCGGCCGCTGCGCGAGTTCGACTACTACGCCGGCATCTACGACGGGCTCCGCGCCGCGGCGGTCTTCGTCTGCCGGGAGCAGGATCCGGCGGAGACGAAGCGTCCGGCTCCGGTCCGTCTCCCGAACAGCTGGGAGCTGGACTCGACCCAGGTCGAGACCCAGCGCTGCGTCGGAGCGGCGATGCGTCAGATCGCCGAGCTCCTCGGCGTCACCCGCTCAGAGAAGGCCTTCACCCTGGTCGGATCGCTGGCCCGGGCCGAGCTCGCCGCCTGGCTGGGGAGCAGCGCCCGGGCCGCGAAGGAGCTGGAGCGTCCGGAATGGAGCTGGCTCGGCTCGCAGCGGGATCCGCGGACGCTCGGCTCCCTGGGAATCGTGGGGTACGTGCTGCTCTCGCAGAAGTCCCCCTGTACCGAGCACGACGACGAGGCGCTGTGCATCTCGGACATGACCTTCGACGACTTCCTCACCGCGCTGGGGCAGGCGGGCTACCGGCCCGAATCGCGCGCCATGCGGCTGGCGGTGGAGGACCGGAGGCAGTTCTGGCGGGAGACGACGCAGCGCGGGCTCGACCGCGCCGCGACCATCGAGCTCACCTCCACCAACCCCTCCGAGACCGGCACACGGAAGGGCATCCTGTTCGCGCTCTCCGCCGGGGAGGTCTGGACCCGCGGCGACGTGAATGGATCCTCGGTGCGCTTCACGCTCGATCCCTCGACCATTCCCTCGGTCCCCCTGGCGGAGGGCCCGGTGTGGGCCATCTGGGCGGCGCACGCGCTCCCGTACCGGGCCGCGGTCGACGTGGCGCAGGGAGGGCTGGCGCTCTCATGGATCGAGCCGGCGCTCCGGCTCGGCCCGCACGTCTCGGTGCTCTCCACCCTTCAGCTGGTGGACATCGAGTTCAGCAAGCGTACCAGCAGTACTTTTGGTCTCCGACCCGCGCTGCACCTCGCTGGGTTCACGCTCAACGCCGGCCCACGGTTCGCGGTGCACTGGAACGGCGGCACCGACTGGGGAGGTGAGGTCGGCGTCTCCATGCTGCAGGACCGTCTGGGGCTGTCGGTGGGCGTCCGTCAGCTCTCAGGCTTCAACGACCTGTTCGTGGCGCTCAACGTCTCCGACCTGAACGGGATGATCTACTGGCTGACGCCGTGGGCGGAGCGGAAGAAGGTCACCGACCCCGGACGTCCGCCACCGTGAGCACGAAGTCCAGCCGCTGGTTGAGCGAGGCGAGCGAGCCACCGCACTTCACCGCGTTGAAGTCCGCCTTCGAGATCAGGGAGTACCGGTAGTCCGGGATGGAGAGTGCCACCACCTTGCCGGAGAAGGTGGCGCCGCCCGGGGGGACGTCGGTGACCTGGTAGTGGCACTCGCCCCAGCCTCCGGCGAGCACGCCATCGGCGTGCACCAGCTTGGTGCTGCCGTCGTCGGTCTTCATCACCAGCACCACGTTGTCGCAGCCGATGCTCGCCAGCTCGTCTGCGGTGGACTGGGCCCGCAGCGACGGGTCCAGCGTGATGCGTCCGCCCACCCAGCAGGGGCCGTCGATTCGGACGAAGGCCGGGACCGAGCCGGGAGCGGGGGCGGGGGCGCCGCCGCTGGACTCGCTCTTGCCCGAGGCGCAGGCGCACACGGCGAGGGCGAGCAGGGGAGCGAGGAACGGGCCGCGCCGCGGCGCGAGTCCGGGAGCGACCCGGCGCGCGGATGTCGTCTCGTGCACGGCGGACATGACAGCGCGCGGCTCGGTCCCGGGTCAACTGACATCTGGTGGACGTCGGCCTGCTGCCCCGGCGGGGGGCGGTGCCTACGTTCGGGCCCGGAGGTCGACAGGGCGAATGGGGAGGGTACTTCGGCGCACGTGCTGCGTGCTGGTGTGCGTGCTTGCCGCATGCGGGGACCGCCGGAACACCGTCAGCGTGGACGGAGCGCTGGAGCTCGCGCCCCAGACGCTGGACTTCCAGCAGGTCGCGGTCCACGACCAGCGCAGCCTGCCGCTCACCGTGCGCAACATCGGCCGCGGACGGCTGGACCTGACGGCGGTGACCATCCAGGGTGCCCCCGGCGGCACGTTCCGCTTCTCCGTCCCGGGCCAGACCTCCATCCTCCCCGGGCAGACCGTCCAGGGTGAGGTGGTCTTCCGGCCCGGCGTGGCGGGGCCGGCGAGCGCAAGCTTGCTGGTCACGACCGACAGCCTCACCTCGCCCCAGGCGACGGTGGGTCTGCGCGGGGTGGGCGTCGATGCCGCGGCGTCCTTGAGAGAGGACGCGCTCGACTTCGGGAAGATCGAGATCGGGGCGGAGAAGATCCGCCAGCTCACCTTCTCCAATCCGAGCCCGCTGCCCGTCCAGGTCACCGGACGGATCGTCGGCGCCGGGGCGGACGAGTTTTCCATGTCGCCGGTCACCCTCGCCCCGGGTGAGACGCGGACCCAGGACGTGAGCTTCCATCCCCAGCGCGCGGGGGTGAAGCGCGTCGCCCTCGCGGTCACTCCCTGCACCGGCTGCGGTGACGTCCTGGTG
>DASROG010000300.1:0-3344 GCA_035646995.1 Myxococcaceae bacterium | reverse complement strand
CTCGGATACCGGCCGGAGGAGTGCGTGCAGGGACTGGAGGCGGCGCGTCCCTACGCGCGGCGGCTCAACGTCGTCGAGACGGCAGCTGGCTGGACCGTGCTGGACGACTGCTACAACGCCAACCCCGCCTCGATGGCCGCGGCGCTGGACACCGCGCGCAGCCTCGCCGCGGGTGGCCGGGTGGTGGCGGTGCTCGGGGACATGCTGGAGCTCGGTCCCGGAGAGCAGGAGGAGCACGTGGCCCTGGGTGCGCGGGTGTCGCAGGTGGCCGCGCTGGCCGCCTTCCTCGGTCCGCGGAGCGCGTGGACCGCCGGCGCCGCGAAGGGAATCGAGTCGGCACACTTCCTGGAAGTGGAGAGCCTCTGGGAGTGGCTCCGGCCGCGGCTGCGGTCCGGTGACCTCGTTCTGGTGAAGGGAAGCCGCGGAATGCGTCTCGAGCGGATGGTGGAAAAACTGACTGGAGTGGCGGCTTCCGGGGGACACTAGCGCCACCTCGCGACCGTGCTCTTCCTCCTCTACCGCCTGCTCCAGGACTCCCAGGCGCAGCGGTTCCTCAACTTCCTCCGCTACCCCACGTTCCGCATCGTCGCCGCGGGAGTGGCGGCGCTGCTGATCGGGCTGTTCTGGGGACGTCGCTTCATCGAGCAGCTGCGCCTCACCCAGCACGGGCACAGCAACGTGCGCGAGGACACGCCCGACCGCCACCAGACGAAGAAGGGCACGCCGACCATGGGCGGCACCCTCATCCTGGTCTGCATCGGGCTGGCGACGCTGCTCTTCGCCGATCTCAGCTCGCGGGTGGTGTGGGTGGCGCTGCTCTGGACGTCCGGCTACGGGTTCATCGGCTTCCTCGATGACTGGCTGAAGCTATCGAAGCGGAACAGCAAGGGGCTGGCGGGGAAGAAGAAGCTCGCCTTGCAGACGCTGTTCTACCTGGTGGGGGTGTTCGGCATCCTCTGCACCTGGAAGGGCGGGGTCCCGCATCTGCTGATCGAGACGCGCATCACCGTCCCCTTCATCCCCACTCGCCACTTCAACCCCGACCTGGGCTGGCTCTACGTGTTCTTCGGCTGGGTAGTGGTGGTGGGGACGTCGAACGCGGTGAACCTCACCGACGGCCTGGACGGCTTGGCGATCGTCCCCACCATCGTGGCTGCTGCCACCTTCGCCATCCTCTGCTACGTGGCGGGGAGCGGGCTCCACATCGCGGACGTGCAGGAGGTCGCCGGACAGCAGCGGCTGGTGAGCACGCCCCTCTGGCGCTACCTCGGCATCCTCCCGGTGGCCGGTGGGGCCGAGCTGGCCGTGTTCTGCGCCGCCATGGTGGGGGCGGGCCTGTCCTTCCTCTGGTTCAACACCTACCCGGCGAGCGTCTTCATGGGCGACATCGGCTCTCTGGCGCTGGGAGGCGCACTGGGTGGGCTGGCAGTGCTGAGCAAGAACGAGGTGGCCTCGGCCATCATCCACGGGGTGTTCCTGGCCGAGGCGCTCTCGGTGATGATCCAGGTGGCGTCGTTCAAGATGACCGGACGGCGGGTCTTCCGAATGGCGCCGGTGCACCACCACTACGAGCTCAAGGGGCTGTCGGAGCCGAAGATCATCGTACGCTTCTGGATCGTCTCCATCGTCTGCGGCGCGGTGGCGCTGATGACGCTCAAGCTGCGCTGACGTGGACCTCGGCGGACGACAGGTCTCGGTGCTGGGCGCGGGCAAGAGCGGGCTCGCCGCCTCCGAGCTGCTGCTCTCGTGCGGCGCGCGGGTGGTGCTCTGGGACGAGCGCGCCCCGGATCAGCTCGGGGCGGAGGCGCTGGCCTCGCGCGGCGTCATGGTCCGGGGAGGAGCTCCCCTCGGCCCGGTCGACCTCGGCCGCCCGGACCTGGTGGTGGTGAGCCCCGGGGTGCCGCTCCGGCTCCCGTCCATCGTCCGTGCCCGGGAGGACGGGGTTCCCATCTGGGGCGAGATCGAGCTCGCGGCGAGGTTCCTTCCCCCCGGGGCGCTGGTCCTCGGCGTGACCGGGACCAACGGGAAGAGCACGACGACCGCCCTCCTCGGAGCCCTGTGCCAGGCCGGCGGCCTCGACGCCTTCGTGGGAGGAAACCTCGGGACACCGCTCTCGCGGGCGGTGCTCGAGGCGCCGCGGCGAACCTACGTGCTCGAGCTCTCCAGCTTCCAGCTGGAGGGCACGGAGACGGTCCGGGTCCACGGCGCGGCGGTGCTCAACCTGACGCCCGACCACCTCGACCGCTACGACGGGATGGAGGACTACGCGGCGGCCAAGGCGCGCATCTTCCGGAACCAGGAGCCCGCCGACGTCGCGGTGGTGAACGCGGACGATCGCTGGACGGTCCGGATGCTGGAGGGCACGCGAGGCCGTCCCTGCGGGTTCACGCTCGAACCGGGCCTCGTGCCGCGGCGCGAGTTTCTCGATCTCGCGGAGGGCTCGGAGGCGGGCTTCCTGATCGTCGAGGCCGGGGTCAGGCTCCGTGTCCTCAACCGGGCGCTGCGCGGGCGCCACAACCTGGCGAACGCCATGGCCGCGTCGCTGCTCGCCTTCCACGCCGGGGTCAGCAGGGAGGCCCTCCAGATCGGCCTCGACGCCTTCCCCGGGCTGTCGCACCGGATCGAGTCCATCCGCACGCTGGACGGGGTGGAGTGGATCAACGACTCCAAGGCCACCAACGTCGACGCCGTCCTGACGGCGCTCGCCGCGTTTCCGGCAGGCCAGCGGCTGTGGCTCATCGCCGGCGGCAAGGGGAAGGGCGCGCCGTACCGGCCGCTGGTGGATGCGGCGGTCGGAAAAGTCGCGGGGGTCCTCACGGTTGGGCAGGATGCCCCTCTCCTCGAAGCGGAGTTCTCACCCGTGCTGCCCGTGCATCCCTGCGAGACGCTCGACCGCGCCGTCGCCCGTGCGCGCGCCCTCGCCCGCCGGGGCGACGTCGTCCTGCTCTCGCCGGCCTGCGCCTCCTACGACCAGTTCCGCAACTTCGAGCACCGGGGCGACACCTTCCGGGCGCTGGTGGAGGCGCTCTCGTGATCCGGCCGCGCCGGAACACCCCACCCTCGCCGGCCCTCCCCGACGGCCGCTCCGAGCCGGTGCGGCTGTCGGTGGACCCGGTGCTGCTCGGAGCGGTGCTGGCGCTCGTCTCGCTCGGGCTGGTGATGGTGTACTCGGCGAGCGCGGTCATCGCGGCCGAGAAGCAGGGGAACGGCTTCTACTTCCTCGAGCGGCAGCTGATCGCCGCCGGGGTGGGCCTGGTGGTCATGGCCGCTGCCGTGCGGGTGGGGTACCGGCGGCTCGCCCGGCTGGCCTATCCGATGCTGCTCGTCAGCATCGTCCTCCTGAT
>DASROG010000299.1:0-2835 GCA_035646995.1 Myxococcaceae bacterium | reverse complement strand
GTGGGGGAGTTTCCCAGCCAGGTGAGGCCAAGCGCGTTGGCGAGACGCCGCGCCGGGTCGATGGTGCAGACCAGCGCGCTCCGCCCGAGAGCCGCGGCGCGCATCGCCACCGCGGCGGCGAGCGTGGTCTTGCCCACGCCGCCGGCGCCCACGCACACCAGCACTCGCCTGCGGCGGAGGACCTCCTCCAGAGAGGGGCCGCTCACCGGAGGCCCTCCGCCAGCACGTCCCCCAGGGATTCCAGCTCGCCACGCCCGAGCGCCGGGCTCACCAGCCGAGGCAGCTGCACCAGCGGCGAGTCGATGGCGCGTAGCCGCTCCACCGCCTCCTCGGTCCGCCGGGCGTCTTCCTCGTACGCCCGGACCAGGCCGATCAGCCCGGGACGACCGGAGAGCCCGGCGAGGTCGCCGGGCCCGAAGCGCGACTGTACCGACTGGTTGAGCACCACCGCCCCGAGTCGGACCTTCAGCCGGCTGCGAAGCTCGTGGGCCAGCTCGAGCGTCTCGTTGACCGGCAGCTCCTCCGGGAGGCTCACCAGCACCGCCGAGGTGACGGCGGGATCGGTCAGGAGCTCCAGCATCCAGTTGGCCTCGGTGGACATCGGGCCCGAGGGCAACGCCGACACCAGGCTGTGCGGCACCCCGAGCAGGGTCAGCGCGTGGCCAGTGGCGGGCAGGTCCAGGACGATGCGGTCGAAGCCGCCCGGTGCATCGGGCCACTGCCGCAGGTGCCACATCACCTTCCCCAGCATCACCGTCTCGGCCAGTGCGGGGATGAACCGGAGGAAATAGCGCACCAGCCGGTTCTCGAAGACCGCCCGGTAGACGCGCTGGGAGTGGATCTTCGACAGCACGTACTCGCGCATCGAGGCGTCGGGTTCGAGGTCCACCATCGACAGGTTGGGCTCGACCTGCGTCACGTCCGGCCCCACCTCGGGATGTCCCAGCATCCGGCCAAGCCTGCGGTCCGCGTTCACCTCGCACAGCAGGGTCCGGAGCCCGGCCGAGGCCAGCCTTAGGGCCAGCGACGCGGCCACGGTGCTCTTTCCCACGCCTCCCTTTCCGGTCACCAGCAGGAGACGCCTGTCGAGTAGACCGGACATGGAGGCAGGGAGAGGGAGCGCCGGACCGTAGGGAGCCGCTCCGCGGGCTGTCAACGCCCGGCGTGAGCGTGCTTGACACGCCGCTTCCGCGCTGCGAAGTCCCGGCCGGACAGGGGCGCCATGCTGAAGAACAATCCGGTGGTCAAGAAGCTGGTCGAGACGGGCGAGGAGCGGGTCGGGAAGCTCGCCCAGGCCCTCCTCTCCAACGAGCGGTTCGTGGTCGCGATCCAGACCCTCATCCAGCGCACGCTCACCGCCAAGGGGGTGCTGGACAAGAGCCTGCGCTCGGCGCTGGCGGCGATGAACCTGCCGTCCACCGAGGACGTGGAGTCACTGCGACGGAAGATCGCCGACCTCGACGCGACCCTGAGCCGCATCGAGTCGAAGCTGGAGAAGGTCCCCGAGCAGCCTCGCTGAGCTCCCTGCCAGTGCCGCCCGTGCGGAGGATCGCCTTCGTCAACGAGAAGGGGGGCACCGGGAAGACCACCCTGGCGGTTCACGTCGCCGCGTGGATCGCCCGGGCCAGGAAGCTGCGGGTTCTCCTGGTGGACATGGACACGCAGGGGCACGCCGGGAAGACGCTCGGGCTCGACGTCCGGGAGATCCAGCCCAACGTCTTCCATTTCCTGACCGACCCGTCGGTGGACCTGGCCCGGGTGCGGCACTCCACCGAGGTGCCCGGGCTCACGGTGGTGCCGGCCTACAAGCAGATGGCCGGGCTGGCCGCGGCGCTGGGCAGCTCGCCGGCGGCGGCGGAGCGGCTCGGCCAGCGGCTGGACGAGTTCGCCCCGGAGCAGGACGTGGTGGTGCTCGACGGGCCGCCCTCGCTCGGGCTCAGCGTGACCACGATGCTGCTGGCGGCGACCGAGGTGGTGATCCCGGTCGCGCTCACTTACCTCGCGCTCGATGGGTGCGCGGAGGTGGCGCGGACCGTGGAGCGGATCGCCGTGGAGCACCGGCGGCCGGGCCTCCGGGTCAGCGCCGTGGTGCCGATGATGCACCGCCGCACCGCGCTGGCCGAGGCCGTCCGCGAGCGGCTGGAGGCCTACTTCCCGGGACGGGTCACCCCGTCGCTGGGCGTCAACGTGGCGATCGACGAGGCCCAGAGCCACGGCAAGACGGTGTGGGACTACGCGCCCCGGAGCCGCGGAGCGCAGATGATGAGCGCCGTGGCCGAGTCGGTGTGGGGGCTCGGCGAGGCGGGCTAGCCGCCCTCTCCGGGGGTGCCCGGCTTCTTCTCCAGCGCGTCCAGTCGGCGCTCCAGCTCCTCGAGCCGACGGGTGAGCTGCCCCAGGTCCGAGCCTAGGGCCGGGAGGTTGCCGGTCACGCCCTCCACCAGCGCCTTCACCCGGTCGTCCGCCCGCCGCTGCCAGTCCTCGATGGTCCGCTGGCCGGCGCGGAGGAGGTCCTCCTTCAGCTCGCCGGTGCCGCCTTCCTCGCGGCGCAGCAGCCGGTCGAGGCGGGTCTCGGCCTCCTCGCGGATCGAGGCGACCCGCGGAGAGACCTCCTTCTGGATGAAGCCGGAGAGCGCGTCGCCCGGGCGGCGGATGATCTCCCGGAGCACGCTCAGCGGCATCTGGTTCTTCTTCTTTTCTTCCTCGAAGATGATCTGCGCCAGCGTGACCGAGGTGAGATCGTCCTTGGTGCGGTTGTCGACGATCTTCACCTCCGCGCCCTGCTTGATCATCTCGGCGATCTCGTCGAGCGTGACGTACCGGCTCTCGACGGTGTCG
>DASROG010000298.1:0-4521 GCA_035646995.1 Myxococcaceae bacterium | reverse complement strand
ACAGCAGTACGCGAGCGGCGCGGTGTTCTGGGACGCGGCGCAGCCCATCCGCTTCGGTCTGGAGTTCGCGTGGCTGGAGCAGCACTTCACCGATGGTCCGCCGTCCGTCGACCGGCGCGTCCAGCTCAGCGGATGGTACGTGTTCTGACCTGCGGTGCCACGCCGGCCGCGGTTGGCCGGCGGGCGACCACCTGGGGCAGAAGGGGAACCATGATTCCTCCGTTCGAAGAGGCGAGCGCGATCCGCCCCACCGGTCCCGGCACCTTCGAGGCCACCGTCCCCGACGGCTGGCAGCAGGGCCGGGGCGCGTTCGGCGGTCTGGTGTACGGCATGCTCGCCCGAGCGATGGAGCAGGTCGTGGACGAGCCGCCGCGGAGGCTCCGGACGCTCACCGGCGACATCGCCGGGCCGGTCATGCCCGGGCCCGTCCGGCTCCAGGTCCAGACCCTTCGCCGCGGCGGGAGGCAGAGCAACCTCCAGGCGACGCTCGTGCAAGAGGACGAACCGCTGGCCACGGTGATCGGCGTCTTCTCTTCCTCGCGGGACGTTCACCCTCCGGGGTTCAGCCGCGAGACGCCCGAGCGTGCCGACTGGGACCAGCTCCGGGAGTTTCCCCTCCAGCCTCCCTCGGGGCCCCACTTCGGCCGGGCCTACGAGTACCGCTCCGCGGGTCCGATGCCCTTCACCGCTGGCCGTGAGGCGGAGACCGCCGGGTACCTGCGGGAGCAGAAGATCCCTTCCCGCCGGGACGCGGCGAGCGTGGTGGCGCTGCTCGATGCCTGGTGGCCGACGCTCTGGTCCATCGACCGGCTGTACCGGCCCATGGCCACGATCAGCTTCGTGGGACAGCTGCTGGTCGATCCGGCGCGCATCGATCCTGCGGAGCGGCTGTTTCACACCGGGCGAATGGGCGCCCTGGAGGACGGCTTCCTCGTCGAGCTCCGGGAGCTGTGGAGCGGGGACGTGTGCGTGGGGATGAACCAGCAGACCTACGTGGTGCTCGGTTAGGGCGGGCGCTCCCCGGGGAGGGGCCGGGCAGCCCGCTCCACCGCGTGTCGACACCAGTGGATCGCAGCGGCGGCGATCGGCGTTTCGCCCGTGCGCCGGAGCAGCGCCCCGTGCTGCTCGAGGGTGCCGTCCGGTCGGTCCAGCGCACAGGGCGCAAGGACGAGCCGACCGGGTCGCAGCTCGGCGACGGTCCCGGGGAAGCGGTTGAGGTTTCCCTCCGCCCCCACCGGCACCAGCACGCCGCGGGGTGCGAGTGACGCCGGAACGTAGACCTCGAGGTAGTCGGCCAGGAGCACGGCTGGCCCTGCCGCCGCGAGTCGTGCGGCATCGGCGCGCGGTCCGGCGATGGGGTCCGCGGGTCCGGCAGGCATCGCGATCAGCAGCGCGGCGAGGGCGACCGCGGGCACCGCCCAGCGGAACCGTCCGGCCAGCGAACTGGCGAGGAGCACGACCCCGTGCACCGCGGCCGCGAGAGCCCAGAAGGTGGGCAGCGACAGGTATCGCCCGGCGAAGTCGTTGGTCCGGAAGTACCGGATGAGCACCAGACCCGGGAGGACCGACGCGCCGAAGGCGAGCAGCGAAAGCCCGTCGAAACGCTCGGTGCGCGGCCGACGCGGGACGGCGACCGCCAGGATGCCGACCAGCAGCGGCCAGAGACCACCCTCGTGGCGCAGCGAGGCCACCACGCGGCCGATGTTCGCGAGGACGTGCCCGTGGTCGATCCGCAGCGGGGTGACGAAGCGCTGCCCGAAGGTGCGCAGGCAATACGCCGAGTACCTTGCGCGCAGGGCGGCGTCGACCGCGCCGGCTGCTCCCAGCGCAGCGAGCGCCCCGAGCGCACGGCGCGGCCGCGGCCGCGCCCGGGCCCGGAACACCTCGAGCACCCCCACCGCCAGCAGTGCTGCGAGGCTCGCGGTGTTCATCCAGGTGGCGAGGGCCGCGGCCACGAAGAAGCCGAGCAGCGCGAGCCACCGTCTCCTCGGCGAGCCGCCGCCGATCGACACCCGGCAGGCCCACCACGCCCAGCACAGCGCCACCACCTGCCAGAGGTAGGGCTGGCCCGCCTGGAGGAAATTCCACACGACCGACTGCGAAAGCACGAACGGGACCATCAGCGTCAGCACACCGAGCGCCGGGCTGCCGAGGACCGCCGAGAGCGGGAGCGCCGCCGAGCAGAGAACGAGCACCGACAGCGGGTGGTACGCCTCGGGCGTCTGCAGATGGAGCGCTCGTCCGAGCAGGAAGGGCCACATCCCGAACCGGTCCTGCCGCGGATAGAAGAGGGTGAAGGCGCCCTCCCCCATCCCCTGCATCAGGAGGATCGGCACCGCGCAGTCCGAGTTGTAGAACGGCGCCGGCCCGAGCCCCCGGGCCAGCCGCAGCGCGCACCCGCCGAGCGCGAGGGCGGCAGCCCACGGCTCGACCCGCCTCCAGGATGGAAGGGTCGAAGGTGGAATGGTCCCGGGACTTGAGCGCACCGGCCCATGCTGCTGCAACGAGCGCGTGATGGGTGGAGGCCCCCGGTCGCTGAAACCGTTGCACCCTTCTCGGAGAGCCCGGCGCCGCGAGCCGAAGCCTCCCTTTCCTGCTATCGAGGGTCTTCCTCGGAGTCGGATCCAGTGTTCGCGCGGTGGAAAGATCGGATCAGGGAGTTGAAGCACGAGCTGGCGGCCCTCGCACTCGCGATGCGCCGGCCGGACGTGCCCTGGTACGCGAAGGCACTCGGGGTGGTCGTGATCGCCTACGCGCTCAGCCCCATCGACCTGATTCCGGACTTCATCCCGGTTCTGGGCTTGCTCGATGACCTGGTCCTAGTCCCGCTCGGCATCCTGGCAGTGCGAGCGCTGGTCCCGGCCGGCGTTCTTGCAGAGTGCCGGGCCGAGGCGGCGAAAGGCGTCCTCCGCCCACGGACTGGATGGATAGCCGCCGCCGTCATCGTGGTGATCTGGGGCATGGTTCTCGGGGCCTTCCTTCGCTGGGTCTTCTCCCCCTCCGAGGGCTCGCTCCCCAGCACGTCCTCGCCTCGATGAGGCGTCAACCCCCCGCACCAGGGGGAGGCCCGCGAAGCGGCCGCGCGTCCTGGCTCACGTGCGCGGGGGCGCGCCATCGTCCAGGCTCAGCCGGGCGCCGCCGCGCTCCAGGGGATCGAGAGCTGCTGCGCGGACGCGGGGGAGGACGGAAGCCGCAGCGTGGTTGCCCGGGTGACCTGGACCGTCACCACCGTCGACACCCGCTCCACTCGTCCCTCGGCGTAGAGGAACGCCGAGCCGAGCAGCACCCGCCGGTCGCGCTCGAAGATCTCCGGAGGCACGACCAGGTTGGAGATGCCGGTCTCATCCTCCAGGGAGAGGAATGCCACGCCCTTGGCGGTCGGCGGCCGCTGCCGGCAGATGACCAGCCCGGCGATGCGCACCCGGGCCTTGGCCGGTGAATCTTGGAGCCGGGCGGCGGAGAGCACCCGGCGCCGGTCCAGGAACGGGCGCATCAGCGCCAGCGGGTGGCGGGTCAGCGACAGCCCGGTGGTGCGGTAATCCTCGGCCACCTGCTCGGCCTCGGCCAGCGGCCGCCCCGGCGCCGGCGAGCGGTCCATCGGCATGCCGCGAAACAAGTCGTCGTCGGCGGAGGGCCCGAGCGCCTGCACCTCCCACACCGCCTGGCGCCGGCTTCCACACAGCCCGTCCAGCGCACCCGAACGGGCCAGCCGCTCCAGCGCGTGCCGCGGGATGCGCACCCGCCGGGCGAGGTCTCCCAGGTCGGCGAACCCGGCCTCCTCCCGGGCCTCGGCCAGCGCCCGGGCGTGGGCCTCTTGCAGTCCCTTCACCTCTCGCAGCCCGATGCGCAGCTCACCCTCCTCCAGGGTGGCATCCCAGTCCGAGCGGCGCACGTCGATGGGCCGGACGACGACCCCGTGTCGCTTCGCGTCCTCGACGATGGTGTGCGGGGCGTAGAAGCCCATCGGCTGGCTGTTGAGCAGCGCCGCGGCGAAGGCCGCCGCGTGGTAGCACTTCACGTAGGCGCTCGCGTAGGCGATGAGCGCGAACGACGCCGAGTGGGACTCGGGGAAGCCGTAGTGGCTGAAGCCCTTGAACTGCTCGAAGCACTTCTCGGCGTACTCGCGGCTGTAGCCCCGGGCCACGCACCCGCTCACGAAGCGGTCGCGCCATGGCACGAGCAGCACCTCGGCCCGCTTGTGGCTCAGCGCCCGCCGCAGCGCGTCCGCCTCGCCCTGGTTGAACCCTGCGGCGGTGACGGCGAGCCGCATCGCCTGCTCCTGGAACAAGGGCACGCCCAGGGTCTTTTCCAGGATGTGCTTCACCTCCTCGGACGGATAGGTCACCTCCTCCAGCCCCTCCCGGCGGCGGAGGAAGGGATGGACCATGTCCCCGAGGATGGGCCCCGGCCGGATGAGGGCGATCTCGATGGTGAGGTCGTAGAAGCTCTTCGGCTTGAGCCGCGGGAGCAGGTTCATCTGTGCCCGGCTCTCCACCTGGAAGACGCCGATCGCGTCCGCCT
>DASROG010000297.1:0-5053 GCA_035646995.1 Myxococcaceae bacterium | reverse complement strand
AGGCGGACGCGCGCTCGGGCGCTCCGGCCCCGAAGCTCCGGCGGGTGAAGCCGGGCCGCATCTCGCCCATGCGGACGGTTCCCCCGGAGATTCCCCGGCCGGACTACGTGCCTTCCGGTCGCCCCGGGCGCGGCATCCGGGGTGACCCCGCCACCCGCGGCGACCGGATGCGGCGAGCCTGTCGCGCCGCCGCCCAAGTGCTCCAGGAGGTCGGCGCGCGCGTCGCCCCCGGCGTCACCACCGACGCGCTCGACGCCATCGCCCACGCCGCGTACATCGCCCGCGGTGGATACCCCAGCACGCTCGGGTACCACGGCTTTCAGAAGAGCATGTGCACCAGCGTCAACGAGGTGGTGGTGCACGGCATCCCCGACGACCGCCCGCTCGAGGCCGGCGACATCGTCAACTGTGACGTCACCATCTATCTCGAGGGCATGCACGGCGACTGCTCCGCCACCTTCGGCGTCGGTGAGGTCGCCGACGCCTCGCGGAAGCTCCTCCGGGTCACCGAGGAGTCGCTGATGAAGGGCATCGAGGCGGTGAAGCCCGGACGGGAGGTCCGCGCCATCGGCCAGGCCATCGCCGCCCACGCCGCCGCGAACGGCTTCGGCGTCGTCCGCAACTACTGCGGGCACGGCATCGGCGAGATCTTCCACACCGAGCTGCAGATCCCCCACTTCGACGACCCGTCGGCCACCACCGTCCTCGAGGAAGGGATGATCTTCACCATCGAGCCCATGCTCACCGAAGGGAGCTGGGGCGTGAAGCACTGGAACGACGGCTGGACCGCCGTCACCGCCGACGGCCTCCGCTCCGCTCAGATGGAGCACACCGTGCTCGTCACCCGGGACGGGGCGGAGATCCTCACCCTCCCCTGACCGACCGGTCGGCATCCTCGCCGCCGCCCCCGGAGGAGAGAACACCTCACGACACTCGCCGGCGGACGGGCCTCGCCACCGCCCTCCCCCATCGACAGCTTGCGGGCGCCTGCCTGCCGGACCGGTGCCGGTCCGGGGTGGCCTCCGCCACGCCCCGCCGGTATATGGGCGCGCCGGGAGACCGGGCCACCCGCAGCGCCCGAGGAGAGCCGATGCCCTTCGACATCCAGGTGACGCGCACCCGAGAGCCCAAGCCCCGGCCCCCCGCGGGAGACCTCGGGTTCGGGCGCTTCTACAGCGACCACCTCTTCCTCGCCGAGCACGAGGGCCGCGGCTGGCAGAACCCCCGCATCGTCCCCCACGGCCCGATTTCGCTCGACCCGGCCGCCAGCGCGCTCCAGTACGCCCAGGCGATGTTCGAGGGGATGAAGGCCGTCCCCGGCGAGCGCGGCCCCCTGCTCTTCCGGCCCCAGATGCACATCCGCCGCTTCAATGTCTCGGCACGCCGGCTGTGCATGCCCGAGGTCCCGGAGGAGGACTTCCTCCACGCCCTCCGCACGCTGGTGCGCGAGGACGCCTCCTGGGTTCCCACCGAGCCAGGAGCGTCGCTCTACGTCCGGCCGACGATGATCGGCACCGAGGCCTACCTGGGGGTCCGTCCCTCGAAGAAGTACCTCCTCTACGTTCTCACCTCGCCGGTGGGGAACTACTTCGGGCCGCGTCCTACCCCGCTCCGCCTGTGGGTGGAGACCGAGCACGTGCGCGCCGCCCGCGGAGGCATCGGCGCGGCCAAGGCCGGCGCCAACTACGTCGCGGGCATGGCCGCCGCCGAGCGGGCCAAGAAAGCCGGTTTCCACCAGGTCATCTGGCTCGACCAGAACCACCGTTACGTCGAGGAGGCGGGGACGATGAACGTCTTCTTCCGCATCGGCGACACGGTGGTGACGCCGCCCCTGGAGGACTCGCTCCTGGCCGGCGTGACCCGCGACTCGGTCCTGACTCTCTTGAAGGAGTGGAAGGTGAAGGTCCAGGAGCGCCCGGTGAGCATCGCCGAGGTCGCGGAGGCCTCTACCCGGGGCGAGCTGAGGGAGGCCTTCGGCACCGGCACTGCAGCCACCGTCTCCGCCATCGGCGAGCTGCAGTGGGGCGAGAAGGTGATGCAGCTCGGTGAGGGGCGCGGGGAGATCGCCGAGCGGCTCTACCGCGCCATGATGGAGCTCTTCGGCTCCCGGCGCCCGGACCGGCGCGGCTGGCTGGTCCCGGTGGACCCGTCGTAGAGCTCCATCCGCTGCAGCGGCGGAGCGTACAGGTGCAGGCTCACCGCACGGGCCCGTCCGGTGTGCGCCACGTGATGGATGGTGTGCGGCTCCTCGTGGAACACGCTCCCCGGCCCGTGCTTCCGCCGCTCGACCTTGGCGACCTGTCCTCCCGGGGCGAGCCGGTACTCCACCTCGATCAGGCTCCCCTCGAGCACGCAGGTCACCCCGAAGCTCTCCCCGTGACCGTGCCGCGCGGTGCGCTGCCCCCGAAGCCACCCGACGAGGAGCACCTCCCAGAACGGCGAGCGATGGAGGATCGTCCGGGTGTACCCCTGGTCGCTGAAGCTGGCCCTGGTGGCGAGCTCCTCCACCTCCAGCGCGTCGGGCCACCCGGCGGCGAGCGCGCGGAGCTCCTCCGGCCTCATCCGGGACGGCGGCAAGCTCCCGAGGAGCCTCTGCAGTTCGGGGAGCGACATGTCGACCGTCCACCGTGGGGTGGGTCAGCCGCCGATGGAAGCACGCTTCCGCTAGGGTCGTCCACCGCATGACGGACGGCGTGGTCATCGTCGGCGGCGGCGCGAGCGGCACGCTCACGGCGGTGGCGCTGGCCGCCGTGCCCGACGTCGGCCCGATCACCCTGGTGGACGGAAACGGCGCCTTCGCCCGGGGCGTCGCCTATTCCACCGAGGAGCCGCAGCACCTCCTCAACGTGCCCGCCGGCCGGATGAGCGCGCTGCCGGACCAGCCCTCGAATCTCCTGGCCTGGCTCGCCGCCCGGGGCGAGACGCCCGACCCCGAGGCATTCCTCCAGCGGCGGCTGTACGCGGCGTACCTCGGCGAGCTGCTCGCCGCGACCGGCTCCAGGGTCAGGCGGGTGGTCGACCGCGTGCTGACCCTCGCACCCGACGCAGCGGGGCTGCGCGTCGATCTCGCCGGCCGGCCTCCGCTCCAGGCGCGGTCCAGCCGGGAGGAAGCTCGGGCGGGAAGTTGCCGAGGGCGAGCACCGCGGCCCGCGCCTGGCCTGGCGCACCCCCTGGGCCTCGCCCGAGGACTGGCCGGCTCCGGAGGCCGAGGTACTCCTCCTCGGCGCCGGGCTCACCGCCGTGGACGTGATTCTCTCGCTGCTCGCGCGCGGGCACCGGGGCCGCATCCATCTCCTCTCCCGGCGCGGCCTGCTCCCTGCGACCCATCCACCGCGGATGCTCGCGCCCCTGCCGCTGGGCCCCCGGCCGCAGCGGCTCCGTGCCCTCCTCCGCATGTTCCGGGAGACCGCGAGAAGCGAGGACTCTCGCGCTGTGCTGGACACGCTCCGGCCCGAGCTGGGCACGCTCTGGCGCGGGCTCACCCACCACGAGCAGCGGCGCTTCCTCCGGCACCTCCGCCCCTGGTTCGACGTGATTCGCCACCGGCTTCCTCCCGAGATAGGCGCGCGCATCGGCGCGCTCGAGGCCGAGGGCCGGCTGGTCCGTCACGCAGGACGCGTGGTGTCCATCGCCGAGCAGAACGGACGCGTGGCGCTGGGTTACCGGCGGCGCGGAGCACGGACGCTTGCGGTCCTCGCGGTGGACGTCGCCGTGCCCACCACCGGCCCGGCGATGGACGTGCGCGCGCTGGACGATCCACTGGTCCGGTCTCTTCTCGGCTCGGGCCAGGCCCGCCCGGGGCCACACGGCCTCGGGTTCGCCACCGCAGCCGACGGCGCGGTGCTCGGTCCGCTTCAAGCTAGGCTCTGGACGCTGGGGGGGCTGCGGCGGGGCGACCTCTGGGAATCGACGGCCATCCCCGAGATCCGGGTTCAGGCCCGCGAGGTGGCGGACGCGCTCGCCGGCCGGCTCAGGACGGGAGGTGCTGGATGAGGCCCCAGACCAGGGCAGTGCTGAGCGCGTCGAAGGCGAGCGCCACCAGCAGCGCCACCAGCGCGACGTCCATCACGGGAGAGCGATTGTCCGACATCACGACACCTCGACACGTCTGCACCGGGCAGATGCAAGCCCGGTTCCAGCTTCCGACCCCGAGCAATTCCGGCCAGCTATCCGCACGCGGCACCACGTCCTGATCACGTCCTTGCACCCTCTGCATTGCACGGGGTGACACGAGCGCCCACGGTCGGATCCAACCCGGGACGCCGGGAAGAGGTTGCGCCAGCCGGTGTGGACGTGACGGCTCGCCCGATGGAAATGGGTGGCGTGAGACTCCTCGTTCTCATCTTCGCGGTCGCGTCGGGCGCGGCGGCGGCGAACCTCTATTACGCCCAGCCGCTGCTCGTGGATCTCGGGGTGGACTTCCACGCCGGCCCCGGGGAGGCGGGCTGGGTGCCCACGCTCGCGCAGGTGGGCTACGCGCTGGGGATGTTGCTGGTGGTGCCGCTCGGCGACGTGGTGGCGCGGCGGCCGCTGATCCTCCGGCTCACCGCGCTGACCGCCCTCCTTCTTGCCGCGGCTCCCTTCTCCCCGTCGCTCGCGGTGCTCGCCGGCCTCCACCTCTTCATCGGGGTGTGCACCTGCGTGCCGCAGCTGCTCGTTCCCCTGGCCGCGGACCTCGCCCCGCCCGAGGCGCGCGGACGGGTGGTGGGCACGGTCATGAGCGGGCTCCTGGTGGGCATCCTCCTGTCGCGGACCTTCTCCGGCGTCGTTGGCGAGGCCGCCGGCTGGCACGCCGTCTTCTGGTCCGGCGCGGGGATGACCGCGCTCATGTGGCTGCTCCTCCGGACGAGCCTGCCGGTCGAGCCGCCCCGCCCGAGCGTTCCGTACCGCGAGCTCCTCCGCTCCTGCTTCACCCTGCTGCGCCGCTTCCCCGACCTGAGACTGCACTCCGCGCTCGGCGGGCTCGCCTTCGCCGCCTTCACCACCTTCTGGGTGACGCTGGTGCTGCACCTCTCCACCCTTCCCGGCGGCTACGGCGCACGGGCCGCCGGGC
>DASROG010000296.1:0-5694 GCA_035646995.1 Myxococcaceae bacterium | reverse complement strand
TCGGGGGCCACCTTCAGCTCGAACAGTGTGCCGCCGTCTGCCGGCTGGCTTCGCAGCTCGACCTGGTCCGGACGGTCCACCAGTCCCCGGGCCAGGGACATCAACAGCTCTTCCACGCGAGTGCCTCTAGGCCTTCGGCGTGGTCTTGCTGGCGCGCTTGATGAGCCCGGCCACCGTCTCGGAGGGGGTCGCGCCCGCCTTGAGCCAGTGCTCGAGCCGCTCCTGCTGGAACTCGATCTTCGGCGGCTCGAGGTTCGGGTCGTACGCGCCGATCGCCTCGATGAACTTCCCGTCCCGCGGGTTGCGCGAGTCGGTCGCGACCACGTGGTAATACGGCATCTTCTTTGCGCCCGCGCGTGCGAGCCGAAGCACGACAGCCATGAATCCTCTCCGTCTTGGGGAGGGGCGGGATTAGTCGTGGCTCGCCTGCTTGTCAAGAACGGCTACGGATATCGCAGGCTTACGAGGAGGTCCGACGGGCGAGGAACTCCGCTTGCAGAGTCCAGCGGATGCCGTCCGCGGAGCGCTCTCCCCACCAGCGGAAGGAGTCCGCGGTCCGGGCCCGGAACGACCAGCGAACCTGCGCGCCCGAATCGTCGGTCCCGAGCTGGACGATGTCCGGGCCCTCTACCCGCCCGACCTGGCGGCGGTAGACCTGCCGCATCGGATCGCTCCAGAGGATGTGCCAGGCGTCGAGGCCCGGGTCATAGACGCGCAGGGTGCTCCCGTAGAACTCGGCGGCTGCCGGAAGCTTGCCCCGGGGAAGCTCCCGGGCGGGGACGATCCACACGTCCTGGATCGCCCTGCCCTCGAGGACCCAGCCGGCGTGCAGCTCGCCCTTGGTCCGCAGATCGGAGCCGTCCGGTTGCGGGTAGCGCGCCTCGAGGGACCAGCTGCCGACGAGGAACGCGTAGAGCTGAAGACCGCTCACCCGGTCCTGCGCGGGACCGGTGGCGGAGAGGGCATCGAGGAATGGAGAAGGAGCCATGGTGCCCCCGGTGTGCGCCTTCAGGCCGTCGCGCCGCTTGGCGATTCTTGCGCTGGCCCTTGGCGGTTGGCGAGCTGGCCGCAGGCGGCGGCGATGTCCTGCCCGCGGTTCTCGCGGATGAACGCGGCGACGTGCCCGCGGGCGAGGATCTCCCGGAAGCGCTCGGCCCGCTCCTCGCCGGTGGTGAAGAAGCCCAGGCCTGGATTCTCGTTGTAGGGGATGAGGTTCACCTTGGCCGGGACGTCGCGGAGCAGCTCCACCAGCCGCGCGGCGTCCTCGTCGGTGTCGTTCACCCCGCGGAGGAGCACGTACTCGAAGGTGATGCGCCGGCCCTGGCGGAGCGGGAAGGTGCGGCAGGCCTCCATCAGGTCGGCGATCTTCCACTTCCGGTTCACCGGCATCAGCTCGTCGCGCTGAGCGTCGGTGCTCGCATTCAACGAGACGGCCAGCTTCACGTCCGTCTCCGCGCCCAGCCGGGCGATCATCGGGACCAGCCCCACCGTGGAGACGGTGATGTGCCGGTGGGAGAAGTTGGGCCCGTCCTCGGACTGGAGGACCTGGAGCGCGTCCTTGAGGTGCTCGAAGTTGTGGAGCGGCTCGCCCATCCCCATGAAGACCAGGTTGGTGAGGGGACGGGTCAGGGCGAGTCCCTCGTTGCGTGCGACCTCGCGGTTCACCGCGTGGACCTGGGCGACGATCTCCGCCGCGGTCAGGTTCCGGAGCAGGCCGAGCGTCCCGGTCATGCAGAACTTGCAGGCCATCGCGCAGCCCACCTGGGTGGAGACGCAAAGCGTCTTCCGGTCCGGGCTGGGCATGTAGACGCTCTCGATGAGCCGGCCGTCGCGGGTGCGCCAGCGGTACTTGATGGTGCCGTCGGTGCTGCGCTGCTCCAGGTCCTTGTGGAGCGGCTCGAGCGCGCACCGCTCCCGGAGCTTCGCCCGGAGCACCTTCGACAGGTCGGTCATCTGGTCGAGGTCGGTCACCCCGCGCTGGTGAATCCACCGGTACAGCTGCCGCGCGTGGAACGGACGCTCCCCGAGCTCGTCGACCAGGAAGCGCGTCAGGCGATCGAGCGGGAGACCCAGGAGGTCGAGCGGGGTGTCCGGAGAGGACGCCATCGGGCGGCGTGTAACACGGCTCCCGGCCGGGCGCAGATCCCGCGGCGGGAGCACGCTTCTGGACCGACGGTCGTCGACAGCGAATGGCCGGCTGCCGCGCGGTCTGGTGCCGCGGCGGTCCTCCGGTCAGCGCAGACGGGACTCGATCCAGCTCGCCGCTCCGAGGAGGGCGCCCTCGGCTCCCGGACCTCCCACGAGCTGCACGCCGATCGGGAGCCCGGAAGGCCCGAGACCCGCGGGAAGGCTGATCGCCGGGAATCCGAGCATCGTCACCACGCGGTTGAAGATCGGATCACCGGTGCTGCCGAGCCCCTCGGGGGCCTCTCCCGGAGCGCTCGGAGTGAGCAGCACGTCGAGCTCGGCGAGCATCCGGCTCATCGCGGTCCGCGCCTGGCCGGCCCGGGCCTTCGCTGCCCGGAGCTCGTCGGGTTGCGCTGCGGCGCCGCGGTCGAGAAGCGCGGTGAGCTGGGGGCTGAGCGACCCGCTCGGGCGAAGGGCCCCGAACGACCGGACGGCCTCGACCGCCATGACGAGCGCCTGGTCCTCGGCGAGCTGCACCTCGTCCGCGAGGGGATCCAGCTCGCGGACCGCCGCCCCCGCGCGGGCGAGCGCTGCGGCCACCTCCTCGAGGCGTGCCTGCATGGGCGGGCTCGCTCTGGCCCACTGCGCGCTCCGCCAGAGACCGACCCGCGGCGGGCGGGGGAGCGGCGAGACGTTCACCGCTGCTCCGAGGGCGGCGAGCACCGGCGCGACGTCCGCGACCTCCCGGACCAGCACGCCGAGCGTGTCGAGGGAGGGTGCGAACGGGTGAATTCCCTCCAGCGAGAGGAGTCCGTGCGACGGTTTGAAGCCAACGATTCCGCAGTAGGAGGCGGGACGGATGATGGACCCGGCGGTCTGCGTCCCCAGCGCCGCCGGCACCATGAAGTGGGCCACCGCCGCCGCTGATCCGCTCGAGGAGCCTCCGGGCGTGTGCGCCAGGTTGTGCGGGTTGCGGGTGGGACCCGGAGCGAAGAACGCCAGCTCGGTGGTGACCGTCTTTCCGAGCACCACGCCGCCGGCCGACCGCAGCGCCGTCACGCAGGCGGCGTCCCGGGCGGGGCGTCGGCCACGGTACAGCGGCGTTCCGCACTCGGTCGGCGCGTCGGCGGTGTCGATGATGTCCTTGATCCCCACCGGCAGGCCGTGGAGCGGGGGTGGGCGGCCGCGCGCGTCGACGGACCGGGCCTCCGCGAGCGCCTGCTCAGGGTCGAGCCAGGCCCAGGCGTGAATCCGTGGCTCGTCGCGGGCGATCCGCTCGAGGCAAGCCCTGACGAGTGTCTCGGAGGTCACGGCACCATCGCGCAGCAGGGCGATGGCCGCCGCTGCGCCGAGCTCCTCGAGGGGTCCCGGGCTCATGGCGAGGAGCCTACGAACGAACCGGCGCGTGCGCGAGGCTGGACTTCCACAGTCGCCGGGGGCCTGCGCGGCCTCGCCACGCATCCGACCTCGACGTGCGGTTCGAGCGCCATCGCGCAGCAGCGCTCCCGAGGAGCTTCTCGGGACGATGAGCTGCGAAGGGGCCCGAACAGGTTAGGGAAGTGAATTAACTGTCTCAGGAAATCCGTTAAGAAACTTCCTTAATCAGTTCTGGTCCCAAACTTGCCCAGGGCTCGCGTCATCTCCCGTGGCGCGCACGTCGAGGCGTCCACTGGGCGATCGCCTCCCGAGCATCCACAGGGTGCGTCGGCGGCCGACCACTCGCGACAACCCGCAAGCGTGCAACCCGGGGCCGCGGCGAATTGGGCACGGCAGCTTCCCCGATACCGCGTCCCTCAGGAGCCGGTCGCCTACCGACGCGGGCCCGGAACTCCCGCCGAGGCGCGGAAGCCGGCCCAGGCTTCAGCGTGGTGCGCGAAAGAAGGCCCGGATCCGCGGTGCGATCCGCTCCCGGAACCGCCGTCCGCTGAAGGTGCCGTAGTGCCCCGCCCCCTCTTGGAGGTGGTGCTCCTTCCAGCTGGCCGGGATGCCGGTCAGCAGCCCGTGCGCGGCGTGGGTCTGGCCCGGGGTGGTGATGTCGTCCTCGCTCCCCTCCACGGTCATCAACGCCGTCCGGCGGATGGCATCGAGGCGCACTGGCTTTCCGCGGTGCAGCATCCGGCCCTCGGGAAGGCTGTGCCGGTGGAACACTTGCTGCACCGTCTCCAGGTAGTACTCCGCCGGAAGGTCCATGACCGCGAAGTACTCGTCGTAGAACTTCCGGCGCTTGTCGGCGGACTCGCGCTCGCCCTTCAGCACGTCCTTGAACAGCTCCACGTGGGCGTCCACGTGCCGGTGGGGGTCGAGCGACATGAACGACCAGAGCTGCAGGATGCCGGGATAGACCCGGCGGCCGGACCCCGGATGGCCCACCGGAACCCGGTGGATGACCATCGCCTCGAGCGACTTCAGGGAGTGCACCCGCGCGAACTGGTTCACCGACGACGGGTTCACCCGGGTGTCCACCGGCGCGGAGATCAGCACCATGCTCGCCGGCTGCACCGGGTCATCGGCCTCGGCCAGCACCGCGGTGGCGATGAGGACCGGAACCCCCGGCTGGCACACCGCGAGGATGTGCACGTCGGGTCCGAGCTCGCGGAGATGCGCGATCAGCAGATCCACGTAGTCCGCGAGGTCGAACCGTCCCTGGGACAGGGGGATCAGCCGCGCGTCGACCCAGTCGGTGATGTACAGGTCGTGGTCGGGCAGGAGCTCCCGCACCGTCTCACGCAACAGCGTCGCGTGATGGCCCGAGAGCGGAGCGACGATGAGGACCTTCGGATCGTCCCGCTCGATGTCCCGCTCGAAGTGCAGGAGCCGGCAGAACGGCGTCTCGTGCACCAGCTCCTCGCGGACCGCGACCTCGCGGCCGTCGATGACGGTCTCCCCCAGCCCGAAGGACGGCTTGGGGTACTCGCCGGTGGCCCGCTCCAGCATCTCGGCGGCCGCCGCCATCGCCCGGACCGGCGGGAGAAGCGAGGCCGGGTTGAGGGGATGGGTCCACGCCGACCGGAACATCGACGCCCAGGTGTGCAGAGGGCGGGCGAACGCTCGACCGAGGTCGTGAGCGAAGTACATTGACTCGAAAATCTAACCACCCCCCACCGGGGGGTCCAGCGAATGTTTTGCGTCCCACATTTGCTGCAGCTGCACAGGAATGTGGACCCGGGCACCGTCCCGGTAGGAGGTTGCTCCGATGGTGGTGAAGAAGTACGGCAACCGCCGGCTCTACGACACCGAGGAGAGCCGCTACGTGCGGCTCGACGAGATCGCCGAGCGCATTCGCGGCGGCGCGGACGTGCAGGTCGTGGACGCGAAGAGCGGCACCGACCTGACCGCGCCCACCCTGGCGCAGATCATCTTCGAGGACCGGAACGCCGCCCGGCTGCTCCCCGTCCCCCTGCTGGTCCAGCTGATCCGCATGGGAGAGGAGCCCCTGGCGGACTTCCTGGGCCGGTACGTGAGCTGGGCCCTGGAGATGTACCTCCAGGCCCGGAGCGGCCTGGGGAGCCTCTACAACCCCTTCGCCGCGCTCCGGCCCTTCCCCTCCGCCCCGCTCCAGGAACGTCC
>DASROG010000295.1:0-4717 GCA_035646995.1 Myxococcaceae bacterium | reverse complement strand
ACCGGATCCTCCTGCTCGACGGAAGCGGACGGCTCCTGCGCACCGTGGGCTCGGGGCTGGAGGGCTTCTCGGACGGGGCGCCGGACACCGCGTCCTTCCGTTCACCGCAGGGGCTGGCCGAGAGGGACGGCGCGCTCTACGTGGCCGACACCGGCAACCATGCGCTGCGCCGGGTGGACCTCGGCACCGGCCTGGTGGAGACGATCGCCGGCACCGGACGCAAGGCGGACGGCGCGATCCAGCCCGACGCCGACGCGCGCACCACGGCCCTCCGGAGCCCCTGGGACGTGGCGTTCCTCGGCGAGACCCTGTGGATCGCCATGGCCGGCTCGCACCAGCTCTGGCGGCTCGACGTCCGGACCGGCGCGCTTGCGGCGGGAGCGGGGAACGGCCGCGAGGGTCTCGACGACGGCGCGCTGGCGGAGGCCACCTTCGCCCAGCCCTCCGGCCTGGCCACCGATGGCCAGGTGCTGTTCGTGGCCGACAGCGAGGCGAGCGCCATCCGACGCGTCGACCCGGGTGCAGGCACGGTGAAGACGCTCGCCGGGGAGGGGCTGTTCGAGTTCGGCCTGAGGGACGGCCCGCTCGGACGGGCCCGCTTCCAGCACCCGCTCGGGCTCGCCCTCGAGGGCGGGAGACTCTGGGTGTCAGACACCTTCAACGGGGCGGTCCGCCGCGTGTCGCTCGCCGACGGACAGGTGAGCACCGTGGCCCGCGGGCTCGCCCAGCCCGGGGGGCTCACGCTCGCCGGGAACCGACTGGTGGTGGCGGACACCGACCATCACCGCCTGGTGACGGTGTCTGCCGATTCGGGGGCTGTGGCCCCGCTCCCCCTCGCCGGCGTCACTCCTCCATCCGTCCGGGGTCTGGTGGAGAGGCCCGTGCTGGCCACCCGGGCGTTGCCGGTCCAGCACCTCGAGGATGCAACGGTGGCATCGGGTGCCCTCGAGCTGCAGCTCGAGGTGCGTCTGCCGGAGGGGCACACCTTCACCGCGGGCGCTCCCCAGCGCGTCGAGCTCGCGGTGGCGGGGCGCTCCGCTCCGGTACAGCTGGAGGCCAACGGAGGCGTTCTCCGGGCCAGGGCCGCGATTTCCCCTCTGAGAACGGCGTCCGACGCCCTCTACACGGTGTCGCTGTATTACTGCCGGGACGGACAGGGCTCGGTCTGCCTGGTGGACCGGCGGCGGCTGCTCACCCGGCTGGTCCCTGGCGACGGGCCCGCGGCGGCAACCGTGCACTACCGACCCACACCGCCGGCCCCCGGTTCCTGAGGGGCTGGCGAGGGGACAAAGTTCCGCCCGGCCAGCAGTTCGAGGTTAAAACTCTCGGGCACGACACCTCCCATGCCGAACCCCACGGACACGTTTCTCTCGGGCTCCAACATCGACTTCATCGAGGGGCTGTACGCCCGCTGGCTCGAGGACCCCGCCTCGGTGGACCCGAGCTGGCGCGAGCTGTTCTCCGGCACTCGCACCGAAGGCCGCCCCTTCCTGGGCTCCGGTGACGGCCGGGCGCAGCCCACCGACGGCCAGGGTGCGACCAACGGGTCGGCGGTCGCCGCCCGGGCGGTGAACGGTGGGAACGGCGCCGCGGCGCCCGCCCGGGCGCAGCTGGTGTCGGTGGGAGACGTGCCGGCGGCGCTGGCCGCGATGCAGCTGCAGTCGCGGGTGGACCAGACCCTGTACGCGTTCCGGCTCCGAGGGCACCTGCTGGCCCAGATCGACCCGCTGGGCCGTCCCCGTGCACAGATGAACCACATCGCGGACCTGGCGATGGCCAGCGATGCGGCCTTCAGTCCCGAGGACCTGGAGCAGGTCGTGGACAGCTCCGACGTCTTCGCCGACCGCAAGCGGGTCAAGCTGCGCGAGCTCCTGGCGCGGCTGCGCCGCACCTACTGCGGGCACCTCGGGGTCGAGTACATGACCCTCTACGACTCGGCGCGCCGACGCTGGCTGATGCCGCGCATGGAGCACACCGAGAACCGGCTGGATCCGAGCCCCTCCGAGCAGCGGCGAATCCTCGAATCGCTGACCTACGCCGACACCTTCGAGGCCTTCATCCACACCAAGTACCAGGGCGCCAAGCGCTTCAGCGTGGACGGCGGCGAGTCGCTCCTGCCGATGCTGGACACCATGCTCGAGCTCGGCGGCGAGCTGGGCGTCGAGGAGGTCGTCATCGGCATGGCCCACCGCGGCCGCCTGAACGTCCTCACCAACGTGCTGGGCAAGAGCCCGGATCAGATCTTCAGCGAGTTCAACGGGCCGGTGGACCCGCGGAAGTTCATGGGCCGGGGCGACGTGAAGTACCACATGGGCTTCTCGTCGGACGTCACCACCCCCAGCGGCAAGCGCATCCACCTGAGCCTGGCCTTCAACCCCAGCCACCTCGAGTTCGTGCACCCGGTGGTCGAGGGCCGCGCACGGGCAAAGCAGGAGCGGCTGGAGGTGCAGGACCGGCGCAAGGTGCTGCCGCTGGTCATCCACGGCGATGCAGCGATGGCCGCCCAGGGGGTGGTGGCGGAGACGCTGAACCTCTCCCGGCTGCGCGGCTACGACACCGGCGGCACCGTTCACATCGTCATCAACAACCAGCTCGGCTACACCACCGATCCCGAGGATGCGCGCTCGAGCATCTACTGCACCGCCGTGGCGCAGATGCTCGACATCCCCATCTTCCACGTGAACGGGGACGATCCCGAGGCCTGCGTGCACGTGATGCGCCTCGCCACCGAGTACCGGCAGCGCTTCCAGAGCGACGTCGTCGTCGACCTGGTCTGCTTCCGGCGCTACGGGCACAACGAGGGCGACGAGCCGAGCTACACCCAGCCGCTGATGTACGCGGCGATCCGGCACCATCCGCCGGTGTCCGAGCTGTACGCGAAGACCCTCGCCGCGCAGGGCCGGGTGAGCGCCGAGGCGGCGGAGGCGCTCCGCGAGGAGGCCAAGCGGCACTTCCTCGAGGCCTACAACCAGGCGAAGGAGACGCCGGCGCTCCGGGAGCCCAGCGCCCACGAGGGCGTGTGGAAGGGCTACCGCGGCGGACCCGAGGAGGGCATCGCCGACCCCGAGACCGGCGTGCCGGAGAAGACCGTGGTGCCCCTGCTCGAGCACCTGGCGCACGTGCCCCAGGGGTTCACGCCGCTCCGGCAGCTGGGGAAGATCCTCGAGCGACGCGCGGCGATGGCCCGCGGCGAGATTCCGCTGGACTGGTCCGCGGGAGAGAACCTGGCCTACGCCACGCTGCTGAAGGCCGGGACGCACGTCCGGCTCACCGGACAGGACACCGAGCGCGGCACCTTCGGTCACCGCAACGCCGTGCTCCACGACGTGAAGACCGGCGCGACGTACGTGCCGCTCCACGACCTGGGGCCCGGCGCGGCGCGCTTCGAGATCTACAACAGCCCGCTCTCCGAGACCGGATGCGTGGGCTTCGAGTTCGGCTACTCGCTCGACTACCCCGAGGCGCTGGTCCTCTGGGAGGCGCAGTTCGGCGACTTCGCCAACGGGGCGCAGGTCATCATCGACCAGTTCATCGTCGCCGCCGAGGACAAGTGGCGCCGGCTCAGCGGCCTCACGCTGCTGCTCCCGCATGGCTACGAGGGCGCGGGGCCCGAGCACTCCAGTGCCCGGCTGGAGCGCTTTCTCGCCATGTCTGCGGAGCAGAACATCCAGGTCTGCTACCCCACCAACAGCGCGCAGGTCTTCCACCTGCTCCGCCGGCAGGCCATCCGGTCGTGGCGGAAGCCGCTGGTGGTCATGACTCCCAAGAGCCTGCTCCGGCGTGAGGAGGCCAGCGCGCCGCTCGCCGCCTTCACCTCGGGCCGGTTCCAGCGACTCATCTCCGACCCCCCACCGGGCGACCCGGGCAAGGTGACCCGGCTGCTGCTCTGCAGCGGCAAGGTGGCGTACGACCTGCTCGCCTCCCGCGCCAAGGCCGGCGACGAGACCATCGCCGTGGCTCGGCTGGAGCAGCTCTATCCCTTCCCGGAGGCCCAGGTCGCGGCGGAGATCGCCCGCTACCCCGGGCTCGAGGAGCTGGTCTGGGTGCAGGAGGAGCCGGAGAACATGGGGGCCTGGTCCTTCGTCCTCCCGCGGCTCGCGGCACGGGTCTCGGCGAAGGGGCGCGCGCTTCCGCTGCGCTATGCCGGTCGCGACGCGAGCGCCAGCCCGGCCACCGGCTTCCAGAAGACCCACGAGCTCGAGCAGATGCTCCTGATCGACGCCGCACTGTCACGAGGGCAGCCCGATGGCCGTTGAGCTCACCGTCCCTGCGCTGGGCGAGTCCATCACCGAGGCGGTGGTGGGGAAGTGGCACAAGAAGGTCGGAGACACCGTCGCGGTGGACGAGCCCCTCGTGGTGCTCGAGACCGACAAGGTGACCATCGACGTCCCGGCACCCGCCGCCGGCACCCTCGCGTCCATCGCGCACGGCGAGGGCGACACGGTGAAGATCGGCGACGTGCTCGGGAGCATCGCTCCCGGTGCCGGGGCAGCCGCGTCCGCGCCGGCAGCGAAGCCGGCCCAGCCCGCCGCGCCGGCTCCCGCCCCTGCCGCCGTCGCGGCTCCCCGTGCCGTGCCTGCTCCGGCGGCACAGGCCGCACCCTCGCCCGATGCCGCGCGCCAGGTCCCGATGACGCCGGTGGCCCGGGCCATCGCCGACGCGAACGGGCTCGACCCGTCGACCCTGCGCGGGACCGGTGCGGCGGGTCGGGTGATGA
>DASROG010000294.1:0-5361 GCA_035646995.1 Myxococcaceae bacterium | reverse complement strand
GCCCGGAACAGCCGGATGTTCACCGACCATCCGCTGGCCAATCTGAAGGCCGACGGCTTCTTCCTCGCCTGCGCGAAGTCGCTGCCGCTCGGCACGCTGGTGGACGTCATCTTCCGCTTCGACGAGGAGCGCCGCGAGGTGCGCTCGCGCGGACGGGTGATTCTCGAGAACACCGGGGGCGACCCCCACAAGCCCGCCGGGTTCGGGGTGCGGTTCATCACCCTGGTGGAGCAGGACCGCCGCTTCATGCAGCAGTTCGTGGAGAAGATCGCGGCGAAGTGAGCGGCCCGCCGGCGCGCGCATCGAGCCGCTCGGCGGCCGACGAGCGCCTCGAACCCCAACCATGCGTCTGGCAGCCAGGGGCGCTGAGCCCCATCGCATGCCGGTCGCCGACGAACCCCCGCTCGACCTCGGCCACCGCGCTGTCCACGTCGCGCATCGGCTCACCGCTCCCTCCGGCGAGCCGGAGCGCGCGCACCACGCCCGTCCTCTCCGGGCCTCGATCGGTGACCATCCGCGGACCTGAGTAGCGCTGGACGCCTCGGCTCGCCACCGCTGCCCCAGGGGAGGACGTGCCGCATAGAGTGCCGGGCCGGTGGGAGACCCGAGCGAACAGAGCCGGACGCCCGCGGCCTCCGCTGCCGGGCCGGTGCTCGTGCTGCGCGAGGTGTCCCGGAGCTTCGGGGGCGTTCCGGCGGTGCGGCCGGTCTCCATCGAGATCCCCCGAGGTCGGACCACCGTGCTGCTCGGCGAGAGCGGGAGCGGGAAGAGTACGCTGCTCCGGCTGATGGCCGGCCTCCTCGCCGCCGACTCCGGGGAGATCCTCCTCGAGGGAGCGCTGGTCACTCCGGCGGGTGGACCCGCGCTCCGGCGGCGGATGGGGTTCGGACTTCAATCCGGCGGCCTGTTCCCGCACCTGACGGCGGCGGACAACGTCACCCTCCTGGCGCAGGCGCTGGGAAGGCCCCGGAGCTGGCGCGCCCGGCGGCTCGAGGAGCTCGCCGCGCTGGTGCGCCTCGAGGCCAGCGTCCTGGCCCGGTGGCCGCTCGAGCTCTCCGGCGGGCAGCGCCAGCGAGTGAGCCTGATGCGGGCCCTGATGCTCGAGCCGGCGGTGGTCCTGCTCGACGAGCCACTCGGGGCGCTCGACCCGGTGACTCGCGGTGAGCTCCAGCAGGAGCTGCTGCGCGTCTTCGGGTCGCTGGGAACGACGGCGGTGCTGGTCACCCACGACCTGCAAGAGGCGGCCGCGCTCGGGGACCGGGTGGCGCTGCTGCGCGAGGGAGCGCTGGTGCAGGTCGGGCCGCTGGAGATGCTCGCGGCGCATCCGGCGGATCCGTGGGTGGCGCGCTTCCTCGCCGGCTGGCATGGAGGCCCGGCCCGGTGAGTGCGCTCCTGCTCCTGGTGCTCTCCGCGGCGGAGCCCGCCCCGGTGCGGGTGGCGAGCAAGGCGTTCACCGAGTCGGTCATCGTCGGCGAGCTGGTGACGGACCTGCTCCAGCGGCGCAGCCTCCCGGCCGAGCACCTGCGCGGCCTGGGCGGCACGCGGGTGGTCTGGGACGCGCTGGTGCGGGGCGACGTGGACGTCTACCCCGAGTACACCGGGACCCTCTCCGAGGAGATCTTCGGCGGGCGGGTCCGGCCCGATGCGCTCGGCCCGGCGCTGGCCGCGGCCGGGATCGAGCTCGGGCCCTCGCTCGGCTTCGAGGACGGCTACGCGCTGGGGATGCGCGAGGACGTCGCCGACCGGCTGGGCATCCGGCGCATCTCCGACCTCCGGGCCCACCCGGGACTCCGGTTCGGCTTCAGCAACGAGTTCGTGGACCGGGCGGACGGGTGGCGCGCGCTGCAGAAGGCCTACGGCCTGCCGCAGTCACAGGTGAACGGGCTGGACCACGAGCTCGCCTACCGCGGGCTCCGCGCCGGCGCGCTGGACGTGGTGGACCTCTACTCGACCGATCCGGAGATCCAGGCCGAGCGCCTCCGGGTCCTCGAGGACGACCGGCACCACTTCCCCGAGTACCGCGCGGTGCTCCTCCTGCGCGCGGACCTCGAGCGCCGGGTGCCGGGGACGCGTGCCGCTCTGGAGGCGCTGCGCGACCGCATCGACGCTCCGGCGATGATCGCCCTGAACGTCCGGGCCCGCCTGGACCGGGTGCCCGAGGTCACGGTGGCGGCGGAGTTCCTCCGCTCCCGGCTCGGCGAGGCGACCGCGACCCCCGGACCGGCGCCGCCGGGCCTCGCTCGGCGCATCCTCGGCCGCCTGGGCGAGCACCTCACGCTGGTGGGCGTCTCGCTCGGGCTCTCGCTCGTGGTCGCCATCCCGTTGGGCGTGCTCGCCGCCCGTCGGCGGCGGGTGGGCCAGGCGGTCCTCGCGGTGGTGGGCGTGGTGCAGACCATCCCCTCCCTGGCGCTCCTGGTGCTGATGATCCCCCTGCTCGGCATCGGCACGAAGCCGGCCATCGCCGCGCTGTTCCTCTACGGATTGCTTCCCATCGTGCGGAACACCCACGCCGGCCTGGTGGGCATCGCCCCCGACCTCCGCGAGTCGGCCGACGCGCTGGGCCTGCCGCCGCTGTTCCGGCTCCTCCGGGTGGAGCTCCCGCTGGCCTCGCCGTCCATCCTGGCCGGGGTGAAGACCTCGGCGGTCATCGCGGTGGGCACGGCCACGCTCGGGGCCCTCGTCGGCGCGGGCGGGTTCGGACAGCCCATCCTCACCGGCATCCGGCTCGCGGACACCGGCCTGCTCCTGGAGGGCGCGCTTCCCGCGGCGGCGCTGGCCCTCGGGGTGGAGGCGGCGTTCGACGGGCTGGAGAGGGCGGTGGTTCCGAGAGGGCTCCGGATCCGGCCGGAGGAGCCCCGGTGAGCGTCCCGCTGTCGAGCCCGCAGGGCCGGGGCGTCCTCCTCGCGTCCGTCGTGGGCTCGGGGATGGCCTTCCTCGACTCGACGGTGGTGAACGTCGCGCTCCCGGCGATCGGCCGGAGCCTCCAGGCGGACCTCGCCGGTCTGCAGTGGACGCTCGACGCGTACCTGCTCACGCTCTGCGCGTTCCTCCTGGTGGGCGGGAGTCTCGGCGACCGGCTCGGACGCAAGCCGATGTTCGAGCTGGGGGTCCTGGGCTTCGCCGTGGCGTCGCTGCTCTGCGCGCTGTCGCCGGGAATCCTGGCGCTCTCCCTCGCCCGGGGGCTGCAGGGGCTCGCCGCGGCGTTGCTGGTTCCCCTGAGCCTCGCGCTGGTCCGGGCCGGCATCCAGCCCGGAGACCAGGGCGCGGCGCTCGGGCTGTGGACCGGCCTGTCCGGAGTCACCTCCGCGGCGGGGCCGCTGGTGGGCGGATGGCTGGTCGAGGTCGTGGGATGGCAGGCCATCTTCTTCCTCAACCTTCCGCTGGCGGCGGTGGCCCTCTGGTCCGCCCGGCGCTTCCTTCCGGACACCACCCGCGCCACCGAGAGCAAGCCACTCGACTTCGCCGGAGCCGTCACCGGGGCGCTGGCGGTGGGCGGGACCACCTTCGCTCTCATCGAGGGCCCGGCGCACGGATGGGACCCGGTGGCGCTGCTCGCGGCGCTGGTCGGTGGGGTGTCCCTGGCGATCTTCCTGCGGGTCGAGCGCCGGCCGGAGGCGATGATGCCGCTGTCGCTCTTCCGCAGCCCGGTCTTCGCCGCGGCCAATGGCGTCACCCTGCTCCTGTACGCGGCGCTGGGCTGTGCGCTGTTCCTCCTGATGCTGGAGCTCCAGCTGGGGATGGGGTTCCCCCCGGTGAGCGCCGGGCTCTCCCTGGTGCCGGCGACGGTGCTGATGCTCGTGCTCTCTCCGCTCTCGGGCCGCTGGGGCCAGGCGCACGGCGCTCGGTGGCCGATGGCCCTCGGCTCGGTCGTGGCCGGCGCGGGGTTCGTCGCCTTTCTCCTCCTCCGCCCCGGCGCGGGGTGGCCGGCGGTGCTGCCCGGCGCGGTCCTGCTCGGGCTGGGGCTGTCGCTGGCGGTGGCGCCGCTCACCACCGCGGTGATGGACGCGGTTGCCGCCGAGCAGGCCGGCATCGCCTCGGGGGTGAACAACGCGGTCGCCCGGCTGGCGGGGCTGCTGGGGGTGGCCGCGGTTCCCTGGGCGGCGGGGCTCTCCATGCTCGGGAGGCAGGCCGATCCCGAGCGGCTGACGGCGGGCTTCCACCGGGCGACGCTGCTCTGCGCCGGGCTCTGTCTCCTGGCCGCGATCGCCTCGGCGGCGTGGGTACCCGGACGGCCGACCGGCGCGCCGGTCGGCGAGAGCGCCTGAACCGTCGGAGCCGTCGCCGGCGGCGGCTGTCGCGCTCGCTCAGCCCGGGGTGCTCAGCGCGTTCAGCCCGGCGCGGGCGATCTGCTCGTCCTCGTGCGATGCCACGCCGGACACGCCCACCGCGCCGACCCAGTCGCCCTCGACCTGGATCGGCAGCCCGCCCTGCACTCGGAGCTGCCCCGGGAAGCCGACCAGCGCCGGCCGCTCCTTCACCATGTCCTCGAGCGTCTTGGTGGGCAGCCGGGTCAGGGCCGAGGTCCACGCCTTCCGGAGGGCGATGTCCGCGCTCTGGAGCGGAGCTCCGTCCATCCGGTCCAGCGCGAGGAGGAAGCCGCCCTCGTCCACCACGGCGATGGTGACGTTCCACTTCCGCTGCTCGGCCTCGCGGCGAGCGGCGTCGACGATCGTCCGTGCATCCGACAATGTGAGGGCGCGCTTGGTTCTCATGGGCGCCCCCTTAGCATGTGTCGCCGGGTACCCACCGGCGGGTTCGGGCCACCACCGTCCGGGGGGAAGAACGTCAGCCCGCACCCGTACGGTGGTTCCCCCGCTGATCGTCCGTGCAGGGTGATCCCCGGGGTGAGGAGCGTCGTGCGATGGAGCTGTCCTGGGTGGCGGGAACCGGAGCGCTGGTGGTCGCGGCCGCGGTCCTCGGCTGGGTGCTGGGTCGCGCCCGGCTGGCGGCAGCCCAGGCCCGGGAGCGTTCCGCGCTCGAGGCCTCCGCCCAGGTGCTCCTCGAGCGGGTGAGGGCTCGCGAGGCGGACGTCCAGGAGCAGGCACGTGCCGCGGCCGCCGCGGCCGCCCGGGTCGAGGCGCTCGAGGAGGCCCGGTCGCGTGCGTTCGCCGAGCTCGCCGCGGAGCGCGCTGCCCGTGCCGAGGAGCAGCGGGCGACGGACGAGAAGCTGCGACTGGTCCAGGCGACGCAGGAGGAGCTCACCGAGCGGTTCAAGGCGCTCTCCCACGATGCGCTCGCCGCCAACACCCAGAGCTTCCTGGAGTACGCGAAGACGCAGCTGGAGAAGACGCAGGAGGTGGCGAAGGTCGAGCTGGACGCGCGCTCCACCGCTCTCGACGGGCTGGTCGCGCCGCTCCGGGA
>DASROG010000293.1:0-5228 GCA_035646995.1 Myxococcaceae bacterium | reverse complement strand
GGCAGCGAAGGCGAACGGGGGCCCGGGCTCGCTCCTCCAGCGCACGCCGAGCGGGGTCACCGTGCCACGGAGCCGACCCTCGGCCAGGACGAGGTGGACCTCGCGGTCCTCCCGGGTTCGGGCCAGCGCCCAGCTCCGCGGACCGACGCCGGCCAGACGCGCCGTCCCTCCCCAGAGCACGGCGTACTCGCCGGAGAGGAAGAGCTTGCCAGGGGCCGAGAGGCAGATCTCCACGCTCTTGCCCTCAGGGCTCGACCAGCCGGGCGTCGCCGCCGGGACGGCAGCGCACCACCTCCACCGCACCCGCCTCGCGGGCCAGACGCTCCACCTCGGCCTCGTGCGAGCGAAGGGTGAGGAGCACCGGGTTCGGCCCGGCATCGAGCGTGAACCACACCGGGACCCCGCGGCGGCGCGCCGCGGGCAGGGCGAGGATGAGCCCCACCGTCCCCGGCAGGAGGTAGCAGAGCGGTGGGTCGGCGGCGAGCGCGGTGGCGTGCATCCGCCAGGCATTGCGCTCGGACAGCGCGCCCAGCGCCTCGAGGTCGCGCCCGGCGATGGCCGCCGTGGCGCGGGGAATCTCCGCCTCGGCGTCCTTCACCCACGCCGGGTAGTAGGGGGAGGTCTCCACGGTCTGGGCCATGCCGTCGCGGCTGCCCACCTCCTTCTCCGCGCGGCTCAGGACCGCGACCAGCAGCCGCAGCTCGGGCCAGTGCCCCTCGGGGAAGGCCTGGGTGGCGGCGCTGTCCTCGCCGTCCTCCCGGCTACCGCGATGCCAGATGCACACCCCGCCCTGCACGCTCCGGCACGCCGAGCCGCTGCCCTCGCGCGCCAGTCGAGACACCGCGGCGGGCTCGGTCGAGAGGCCGGCCGCGGCTCGCCCGGCCAGCGCCAGCGCGGCGAACCCCGCAGCGCTCGAGGCCAGCCCGGCGGCCATGGGGAAATTCCCTCGCGACTCGACCCGCACCGGCCCGAGCGCCCGCGTGGTCTGGGCCCGCACCCGCTCGAGCAGGCCGAGCACCCGGGCCCGTTCCTTTCCCCGGGCCTCGCTTCCATGCAGCACCACCGAGTCCGCAGCCGCTCCGAACTCCACCGTGGTCACCACCTCCAGCGGGGCCAGGGTGACCGAGAGGCTCGACTGGTGCGGGAGGATGCGGACCGGATCCCGCTTTCCCCAGTACTTCACCAGGGCGATGTTGGGATGGGCGCGCGCGGTCGCTCGCGAGGGGGTCATGAGGTCGGCTCCAGCTCGGAGGTGAGCACGCCGAGGCCCTCCCGCTCCAGCGCCCCGGCCGGAGGCGCCCTGCGGAACAGCGCCACCACCGCCCCGCCGTCGCCCCCGGCGCCGGTGAGCTTCGCCCCCAGAGCACCGGCACGGCGGAGCGCGTCCACCGCGGCGTCCAGCGCCGGCGAGCTGACTCCCGCCGCGGCGAGGAGCCCGTGGTTGACGTTCATCGCGTCTCCGAGCGACTCGAGGTCTCCCGCCTCCAGCGCCTCGGTCCCCTCCAGCGCGAGCCGGCCCATCTCCTGGAAGAGCCGGCCGTAGCGCGCGGGCCACCGCGCGGCACGGCGGCGGAGCGCGGCCACCGTCTCCTGCGTCCCCCGGCGCGGCCCCACCAGGGCGAGCACGAGCGTTCCCCGCGCGCCGATCCGGACCAGTCGCACCCGGCCCGGGCGGCCAGGCGCCGGACGACGGTAGAGGAGCGGCGTACCGTGCGCGCTCACCGTGTGGTCCACCCCCGAGGGCGTTCCATGGAATGCCTCCTCCATCCGGAGCGCCAACGCGAGCACCTTCGCCGCGCTCGTCCGTGCGCCCGTCGCCCCCAGAAGCAGGCGCGACACGGCGACGGCGAGAGCGGCCGAGCTGCCCAGCCCCATCGAGACCGGCAAGGTGGAGGAAAGGGCGATGCGCAGCGGCGGTCGCCCGGTGGCCGAGGCCACGGCGTCGAAGGCCGCGTCGAGCATCCTCCGCTGCGCGGCGGTGAGGTCCGGAAGTCCGGAGAGCTCACAGCGCTCCGATGGCGTCCCCCGGGCGGTCACCCCCAGCGAGAGCGGGACGGCGAGCGCCGGGTGGCCGTACACCACCGCGTGCTCGCCGAGCAGGATGACCTTCCCGGGGCCGAACGCCTCGGGCGCGGTGCCCCGGTGCGGCGCGCCGGCCGTCGTGGCGGCGCGATGCGCGGCGCTCGCCCTGGGGCTCACGACCGCTCGGGCTGCCCGTGCACGTCGGCCGGCCCGAGCGAGGCGAGGATCTCCTTCGCCTTGTCCACCTTGACCATGCCGCTCTTCACCAGGAGATGGGCCACCTTCTCCACGTGGTCGCCGCGGGCGCCGGCGGTCACCGCCACGCAGCGAGCGTGGAGCGCCATGTGACCCTTCTGGATCCCCACCGACCCGAGCGCCCGGAGGGCGGCGAAGTTCTGGGCCAGCCCCACCGCGGCGAACACCATGCTCATCTCCCGGGCCCCGTGGGTCGCCATGAGCTTCAGCGCCAGCTGCACGCCGGGGTGGATCTTGATCGGCCCGCCCACCGTGCCCAGCGCGAGCGGCAGCTCGATGCGCCCGACCAGGTGCCCGTCCTCCACGTACCACTGGGAGAGCGGCCGGTACTGACCGTCGCGGCAGGCGAAGGCGTGCGCCCCGGCCTCGATCGCTCGCCAGTCCTGACCGGTGGCGATCGCCACGGCGTCGATGCCGTTCATGATCCCCTTGTTGTGGGTGGCGGCGCGGTAGGGGTCCGCCCGGGCGAAGCGGCTCGCCTGGCTGATGCCCTCGGCGATGTCCGGCCCGCTCATGTCGAAGTCCGCCAGGGCGTCGAGCGGGATCTGGCAGCTCGCCCGTGCCAGTCGCCGGTCGGCCAGGTTGCTGAGGATGCGCAGGTAGACGTGCCCACCGGTGATCTGCTCGATGAGCGGGGCCACGCCCTCGGCCATGGTGTTGATGAGGTTCGCCCCCATCGCCTCCTGGGTGTCGATGACCAGGTGGACCACGAGGAGCGGCTCGCCGCGACTGCCCTCCGGCGCCGGGAGGAGGCGCACCTCGACGTCTCGCGCCCCGCCGCCGCGGCGCTGCATCGAGGGATGGAAGCTGTTGGCCAGAGCGAGGATCTGCTCCTTGTGGGCGCGGATCTTCTCGGCGGCGATGGTGGGGTCGCCGTAGCGAGTGACCTGCACCTGCCCGATCATCAGCGGGTCGTCGGCGTCGGCGATGAAGCCGCCGGCCTCGCGGACGATCTTCGCCGCGAAGGAGACCGCGGCGACGACCGACGGCTCCTCCACCGCCATCGGCACAACGTAGTCCCGGCCATTGACCTGGAGGTTGAGCCCCAGGCCGAGCGGGAGGGAGAAGGTCCCCACCGCGTTCTCGATCATGGTGTTCGCCGTGCCCAGCGGCAGGGTCTCGGCGCTTCGCAGCAGCTCGAGATCCTCCTCGGAGAGCCCGTAGCGTCGCTTGAGCTCCGTGAGGCGCTGTTCCAGCGTCAGCTTGTGGAACCCCGGGAATCGCGAGGAAGGCGCCTGCCCCTCGGCGTCGGAGTCCACCCGCAGCACTGCCCCCGTTCCCTGTTTCACAGCGACTCCATCCAGTCCTTCAGCGGAGCCGTCACCACCCGCGGGCTTCGCCGCAGATCGGCCACGGTCCGGCTCGAGGTCAACAGCAGCGCTTGCCGCAGTCCTGCGACCACGGTCCGCACTGCCGCGTCGGCGCCGGCCACGCCGCCCGCTTGCTGCGCGCGGAACAGTGGCAGGGCCATGCCTGCCAGATCCGCGCCGATCGCCACGACCTTCGCAACGTCCAGGCCATGGCGAATTCCACCCGAGGCGATGAGCTTCACCGACGGGCCCACCGCCCGCCGCACGCTCGTCACCGCGGCCGCCGTGGGAATGCCCCAGGCGGAGAAGAGGGCCCCGAGCTCGGCCATCTGGCCGCTGGCGCGCAGCTGCTCCACCCGCACCCAGCTGGTCCCGCCGAGCCCGCTCACGTCGATGGTCCGCACTCCGCAGTCGACGAGCCGCCGCGCCACCGCGGGTGCGATGCCACAGCCGGTCTCCTTCACCAGGAAGCGCTCACCGAAGGCCGAGGCCAGCGCCTGAACCAGGCTGTAGCCCCCGCGGAAGTCGCGGTCTCCCTCGGGCTGCGAGAGCTCCTGCGCTGCGTTCAGGTGCAGGGCCAGCCCGTCCGCGTCGATGCCATCCACCAGGCGGCGAACCCCGTCCACGCCCATGTGGATCGCCTGGCGGAGCCCGATGTTTCCGATGAGCAGCACGTGGGGCGCGACATCGCGGACCTGGAACGTGCGGGCCAGCTCGGGGTGCTCGGCCATCGCCCGCTGGCTGCCCACGCCGAAGGCGAGCCCGTGCCGCTCGGCAACCTGGGCGAGGTCGCGGTTGACCTCGCGGGCCCGGTCCGTGCCCCCGGTCATCCCGGTGACGAGCAGCGGGGCGCGCAGGACCTTCCCCCAGAGGGTGAGGGTCAGCTCCACCTCGTCCAGCGCCAACTCGGGCAGCGCGTTGTGGACCAAGTGCACGCAGTCGAGAAGTGTGGAATTCCCGTCCGGTTCCACGTCCCCTTGCGCGCACAGATCGAGGTGGGCGTCCTTGCGCCGCGCTGTGTGGGCCTCAGGCATCAGGGGTCTGGCGGAAGTACCAGCCGGGTCTTTCATGCGCAAGACGATCCAGGGTATCTGCCGTGTGTGTCAGCCTCCGCCGAAAGCGCTACTCTCGCGATTTTCCTACACAGTGGCGCCTATGACAGGCTGCATCAAGGCCTGTCCATCGCGGCTTCCGGAGCGGCCCTCGGGCGGCGGGTCGACGTCTATTTCTTCTGGTGGGCCCTGGAGCGTCTACTGACCGACCGGTTGGACGAACCGGATTTCCCCGAGCGAGAGGACGTGGGCGCCCGGTTCGAGGCGCGGGGGCTTCCCACGCTGCGCTCGCTGCTCACCCACCTCCGCGAATCGGGCCAGGTGACGCTGGTGGCCTGTACCGGAAGCCTGGCTGCCCTCGGGCTCACCCCGTCGGACGCGCAGGGGCGGGTCGACACCCTCCTGGGGTGGACCGCCATCCTCAGCCGGACCGCCGGGGTCACCGACCGCTTCTACCTCTAGGTCAGGGCGGCCGCAGCTGAGGTCCGCGTCGGGGTGCCGTCAGGCGGGCTGCAGTCGGCGAGGTCAGGGCGGCCGCAGCCGGGGTCCGCTCCGGGGTGCCGTCAGGCGGGCTGCAGTCGGCGAGGTC
>DASROG010000292.1:0-7388 GCA_035646995.1 Myxococcaceae bacterium | reverse complement strand
GTGCTGTTCCTCCGCTCGCGGCCGGGGCTGTCCCGGGCCCGGCGGGCGGTGCTCCTGGCCGTCCTGGGGCTGCTCGCGCTGATGCAGGCAGTCGGCCAGCTCGGCGGCGCGCTGCCGCCGCCCGCGTCGGTGCTCGCGGTGAGCTGGATCGTCCAGACGGCCGTGCTGGTGCTGCTCGGGCTCTGGGTGGACTCGGGGCGGGTCAACTCACCCGCTGCGGCTGCGTCGGGCGGCTGACCGCGAGCGCCTCGGCAGGGATCGAGTTGCCAGGACTGGCAGGCGGCAGGAACTCCTTGAAGCGGAACTCGACGTCCACCACCCCGCCCTCGGGCGGCGGCACCTCATCGGCACCGACGTCCCGGAGGAGGGCGATCATCGCCGAGTTCACCGCCAGCACGTCCGCGCGGAGCCCCTTCAGCCCGTGCGCCCTTCCGACCTCCACCATCCGCCGCATCAGCGCCGTGCCCACGCCCTTCCGCTGCCAGGCGTCGGCGATGACGATGCCCAGCTCGCCGATACCGCTCACCGGATCCAGGTCGTACCGGGTGAGCCCGATGAGCGAGCCGTCCTCGGGCAGCTCGGCCACGAAGGCGCAGCCACGCTGCGGGTCGGCATCGAGCAGAGCCTGGATCTCGTCGCGCGGGTAGCGGGTCCGCAGGTGGTGGTAGCGGGAGTAGACCGACTCCTGCGACAGCCCGTACAGCAGCTGCTGCACCTTGGCCTCGTCGGTGAGCCGGGCGGCGCGGACCCGAATCTCCCGCCCGTCCCGGAGCTTCTCTCCCAGCACCGGACGTCGAAGGGGGGCCTCGGCACCGCCTGGTCGGGGAACACCCAGTGGCGCTGCTTTGCGGCGGCGAGCAGGTCCGCCCGATGGTCGGGGTGGGCGATCGCGGTGAGCGCCAGCGCGCGCTCCCGGATCGACTTGCCCCACAGGTCCGCCACCCCGTACTCGGTGACCACGAAGCGAACGTCCCCGCGGCTGGTCACCACCGCAGAGCCGTCGGGCAGGGTGGCCTGGATGCGGCTCACCGTCCCATCGCGAGCGAGCGAGGGCAGGACGATGAGCGCCCGGCCGCCGAAGCTGCGGGAGGCGCCGCGGACGAAGTCCACCTGACCGCCGATACCCGAGTAGAAGCCGCCGTCCAGCGTGTCCGCCGCGACCTGACCGGTGAGGTCCACGGCCAGCGCGGTGTTGATGGACACCATTCGCACGTTCTGGGAGATGACGTACGGGTCGTTCACCCAGTCGCTGGCCCGCATCTCCAGGTCCGGGTTCTCGTGGGCCCAGTTGTACAGCGCCTCGCTCCCGAGGAGGAAGCTGGCCACCATCTTCCCCGGGGCGAGCGTCTTGCGAAGCCCGTTGACCACCCCGAGCTTCGCCAGCTCCATCACCCCGTCGGAGAGCATCTCGGTGTGGATGCCCAGATCCCGGTGGCCCTTGAGGGAGGAGAGCACTGCTGCGGGAAGCTCGCCGATGCCGACCTGCAAGGTCGCCGCGTCCGGGACCAGGTCGGCGACCAGCTCGCCGATGGCGTGGCTCGCGTCGGTGGACACCACGAGCTCATGCTCGGGGAGCGGCGCATCCACCGCCACGATGTACTTGCACCGCCGGATGTCGAGCAGCGTGTCGCCGGGGGTCCGCGGCATCCGGGGATTGACCTCGGCGAGGATGAGACGCGCCGAGTCCACGGCGGCCCGGACGATGTCCACCGAGACGCCGAGCGACACCATCCCGTGCGCGTCCGGGGGGCTGACTTGCACCAGGGCCGCATCCACCGGCAGGCGGTTGGATTTGAGGAGGTGGGGGATCTCCGAGAGGAAGACCGGCGAGAAATCGGCCCGGCCGTCACGGACCGCGTCCCGGAGGTTCGGACCGATGAAGAAGGTGTTCGCCCGGAAGCGCCCCTCGCAGGCCGCGGCGGTGTAGGGCGCGGGTCCGAGCGTCATGAGGTGGACCAGCTCGTTGTCCGAGAGCTGCCACGCCCCGTCCGCCATCGCCTGCACCAGCCGGGTCGGCTCGGCGGCAGCGGAGCCGATGAAGATGCGGCGCCCCGGGCGGAGCGCGCGGACGGCCTGGTCGGGCGTGGTGAGCAGGCGCGCCCAGCGCGTCCGCCACTCCGGGTCGGGTTCGGCGCGAAAGACGTCGGCGATGTCTGACACAGTGCGGCAATCCTAACAGCAGGGCTCTGGCCCCGCGTCCGGCCTCGATTCTAGTGGCGATGCATGTTGCTCATGGACCTTCCGAGAAAACCTCGTGAGCTCGCTGGCTTCACTCATCCACGGACGAACGTCGTCGCCGCGGAGTACCTACCCCGCGCCCTCGACGCCCTCCGCGCTCGATGGCGGTCCCCCGCGCAGCGAGAGGCCCCCCGCAGGTGTCAAACACCTTCGACGGTGCCCGGGCGTCAGAACTTGTACGACACCGAGAAGAGCACGCTGAACGTGTCCAGGTTGAGCTCCTCGTGCTGGGCCTGGCCGGTGTCCGGGGCCAGGTCGTCAGTCGCCTTCCCGTGCTCCCAGCCGAGACCCAGGGACGCACCGAACGCGCCCAGCTGCAGTCCCACTCCGGTCCGGAAGCCGATCAGGTCCACGCGCCGGAAGCCCCGCCCCAGGAGCTCCACCGGGCTCTGGTCGAGGTAGACACCCGCGCTGAGATTCACCGCCGGGGTCAGGGTGATGTGCGCCCCCAGGCTGCCGTTCACGACCGGCCGGGCGCGGTAGGACACGCCCGGGAAATCGAAGCTGCTCACCTCCGGAACTCCGGAGCTGGTGTCGACCACCCGTCCCTTTTCGGAGGAGGAGAAGAGCGGATAGGTGTGCGTGCCGTCGTGCCAGCGAAGATCCACCTCGAGCTGCACGCGCCCCACCTCGACCGCGGCCGCGACCGAGACCTCCATCGGACTCCGGTACTCGAAGCGGGCGTCGGGGTCGCTGAAGAAGGTGTGGCGGGTGCCGGAGGAGAGCGCGCGGAGCGCCTCGACGTGGAGGGATCCGCTGGAGAGGAGCTTCAAGCCCGGCGAGCGAATCAGCAGCCCCAGCTGCAGCCAGCGGAGCGCCGTCCACTGCGCGCCCACGACACCGACCAGGTCCAGGGTCGAGCCGCCCGCGGTGACGTTCCGGATGCTCCCCTGGCTCGCTGTGGCCGTGGTGAGCTCTGCGGAGAGCTCTCCCTGGTCGGACAGGCTGGTGTACGGGGAACTCGATCGACGCTCCGAGCCGGACCGAGGACGAGATCGCCCAACCCACGGAGACCGTCGGCACCGTCGTGCTGAAGCTCGAATGCACGCTGTACGAGGCCCGCTGCCCCGTCGCGGGCTCGGTGGTGGCGACGACCGACTGGTCCCAGTGCACCGGGGTCACCACCGCGAACCCGACGCGGACAGTCTCCCAGTCGACGAGGTCCCGGCCGAACACGATGCCCAGGAAGCTCGGCAGGCCCTCGAAGCTCGAGACCGGCGAGGCGTGCTCGAACCCCGTGCCCCCGAGCACGGTGAGCTGGTAGCCCTGCGTGCTCGCGTTGAGGATGGTCCGGTCGGTGAGCGAGATCCCCGCGGGGTTGTACGCCACTGCCGGGGCATTCCTCGCCCGCGCGATGAAGGCGCCGGCCTCCAGGGCCTCGACCAGCCCGGGGTGGACCCGGTCGTAGTTCGGGAGCAGGAGGCTCGGCGGGAGCTGGACATCCTGCGCCCGGGCGGTGGTGGTCCCGGCGAGGACGAGCACCAGGCACCGGCACAGGTCGAGGCGGAGCCAGGGACGAGCACGACGAGACGGCGGGACGCGGGGACGCATGAACCCCTCCGGGCGTCGGGCCTCTCCGGAGCGGAGCCAGGCTCGACGGCGGCGCAGGACAACAGAACCGGCCCGGCAATGTCAGACCTCGGTCCAGCTCTCACCGCGTCCCGGACCGGGCGGGGAACTGCCGCACCCCCCTCCTCGCTCCCCCCGGCTACGCTCCGTTTCCCATGATGACCTTCCACATCCCCGGAGAGCCGGCCGTCGCGACGCAGGACCTTGGAGCCTGCCGCGCGCTCACCACCCGGGCGGTGTGGATCGATCTGCTCAACCCCACGCGCGAGGAGGAGCAGGCGGTGGAGGCCGCCCTCGGTCAGGGAATTCCCACCCGCGACGAGATGCAGGCCCTGGAGCCCTCCAGCCGGCTCTACCAGGAGGGGAACGTCCTGTTCATGACCGCCACGCTGCTCGCCAGGTCCGAGAGTGCGACCCCCCAGCGGGTTCCGGTCAGCTTCATCCTCACGCCGGAGCGGCTGGTCACCGTGCGTTACGACACCCCCAAAGCCTTCGAGGTCTTCAGTGCTCGCTGGGCGTCGAAGCCCGCAGAGAACGACTCGGGACTCAAGACATTCAAGGGGCTGCTCGACGCCCTCGTGGAGCGCCTTGCCGAGGTCCTGGAGGGAACCGGGGAGGGGCTCGACGAGCTGTCGCTGGAGGTGCTGAGCGACGGGGCCAAGGAGGAGGGTGAGGCCACCCGGCCGCGGCGACCGCTCCAGGCGGACTTCCAGCGGATCCTGCGGCGCATCGGAAGGCTCAGTGACGTCGCTTCCCGGGCAAGGGAGAGCCTGGTGAGCCTCTCCAGGCTGGTGACGTTCTTCCGGGAGCAGGCCAAGAACGAGGCCCGGCTGGCGCCGGCGACCCCGCACCTCAAAGCCGTGGGGGACGATCTGGCGTCGCTCGGAGACCACGTCACCTTCCTCTCGGGCAAGGTCTCCTTCCTGCTCGACGCGACGCTCGGGCTCATCAACAACGAGCAGAACGGGATCATCAAGATCGTGTCGGTCGCGGCGGTGGTGTTCCTCCCCCCGACGCTGGTGGCCAGCATCTACGGGATGAACTTCCAGCACATGCCCGAGCTCGGCTGGCGTCTGGGTTACCCGATGGCACTCGTTCTGATGCTGGTGTCGGCGATCCTCCCGTACGTGGTCTTCCGCCGGAAGGGCTGGCTGTGACCGGGGGTGTCCGGCGCTCAGCGACCGCGCGGAGCTCCGGGTCGAGCGAGACGGTCGAGGAACTCCACGATGGTCGTGGCGATCAGCACCGGCAGCTCCTCCACGGCGACCCGCTCCTCACCTGGAAGTGGCCCGAACGCTTGTGCATGCCTGTTCGACAGAATTGAATCAGGCCCATGTCCGCCCGCTGGGATGACCTGCGGTTCCTTCTCGCGCTCAGCCGCCACCCCACCTTGACCGCGGCCGCCGCGTCCCTCGGCGTCAGCCAGCCCACCGTCGGCCGGCGGCTCGCCGCCCTCGAGCGCCGGATGCGCACCCCGCTCTTCGAGCGCACCCCGACCGGGTACCGCCCCTCGGAGGCGGGCCAGGAGCTCGCCATCCATGCCGCGCGGATCGAGGAGCTGATGGTGGCCGCGGAGCAGGTCTCGGCCGATCGCCGGCGAATCCGCGGTTCGGTCCGGGTGACGTCCTCGGAGTGGCTGTGCCTGAGCGTGCTCGGCCCGGCGCTGGGACCGCTGGGCGAGACCTACCCCGAGCTCACGGTGGAGCTGATGGCCGAGGCGCGCCGGGTCGACGTCTTCCGTGGCGAGAGCGACATCGCGGTCCGCGCGGGCCGCTTCGACCACCCGGGGCTGGTCCAGCGCCGGGTGGCGACGGTGGAGATCGGCCTTTACGCCGCGCCGTCGTACCTCGCTCGCCACGGCCCGCCAGATCTGGTGGCCGGCTCGCCCGGACACCGCTTCCTCACCCTCACCGAGGACGCCGGGCTCGGCGACGTCGCCTGGCTCCGGGCGCATGCCTCCGCCGCGCAGGTGACCGTTCGCGCCAACGGGCGGGTGCTGCTCGGCGTGCTCGCGGCGGCAGGGAGCGGGCTCACCTGCCTTCCCCGTCTGGTAGGGGACGAGATGCAGGGCCTCGAGCAGGTTGCAACCTCGCCTCTTCCTCCCGGACGGGAGCTGTGGCTGGGGATGCGCGCCGACCGGCGGTCACTCCCCCGGGTGCGCGCGGTGGCGGACCTGCTCGCCAGGGCGCTGGAGGATGCCCAGCCGCGGCTCGCGCCCGGCACCGGACGCGACCGAGGGGGCCCGTCTCCCGTGAGGGTGCCTCTCAGCGCTCCGCCTTCGCTCGCTGCGCCTCGAGCTCGAGCATCATCTCCAGCGCCTGGCCCTCGGCGAGGTGCTCGAGGAGATCCAGGTTCTGGATGACCTCCTCGTCCTCGGCACTCCGCGAGGCCCGGGGCGGGGCCTGCACGCCACCGTCCGGGGTCTCGAGGCGGCCTGCGTCGGTGGAGAGGAGGACGAGGATCGCGAGGATCCCCGTCACTTGCCCCGCCTCTCCCGCATCTCGCGGAGCCGCTGCCGCATGAGCTCGCGCTGCTCGCGGGACATGGACCTCCACTCGCGGAGGTTCTCCATCATCTGACGGCGGCGTTCGGGGTTGGCCCGGAGGTACTCGCGCATCCGCTGGCGCAGGTCCTGGCGCTGCTCCGGGGTGAGCTTCTGGAACTCGCGCCACTGTCCGAGCAACCGCTGCCGCTCGTCCGGCGAGAGCCTCTGGAACGATTCGAGGTTTTGCCGCACCCGTGCCTTCTCCTCGGGCGGAAGCGCGCGCCACCGAGCGACGTTCGCCTGGATGCGGGCCTGCTCGTCGAGCGGCAGCGCCTTGAACTGCCGGAGCCGCTCGCGCAGCTGCGCCTTCTCCTGCTCGCTCATCCGATCGAACCGCGCGGCCGCGTCGTCGGAAACGTCGGTCTGTGCCCATGCCGGAACAGCGCAGAGCAGCAGCGCGGTCAGTGCCCCGATCCTCACGGCCGGCCCTCCTTCTGCAGCTCGTCCAGGTGCTCGACCACGTCGAGATCGTCCCGGGACAGCCCCACCACCTCGTAGTCGCTGAGCAGCTCGTAGTGCTCGGCCACCGCGAGCTCCGCTCCCCGCTCGGTGCGTTCGGCCACCACGCGCTGTCCCACGACCATCGCCACCACCACGGCCGTCGCCAGGGCCACCCCGGCGGGAGCCAGCACCGCGGGCCGGAGCCAGCGCTGCAGACGTTCCGTCCAGCGCCGCGGCAGTGACTCCACCTCGGCCAGCACCCGCCGCCGGAGCCCCGGGGACGGCTCGAATCCCGGGAGCGCGGCCAGCTCGGTCACGGTCCGACGAAGGAGCTCCTCGGTCGACCGGCACGGTGCGCAGGAGGTCAGGTGGGTGCGCACCCGCGCCGCCTCGACGGCGGACAGCTCGCCGTCCACGTATGCGGTCAACTCCTCTTCCACGGTGCAGCTCATGCCTCGCTCCTCGCGGGGCCTCGGGCCCCGGCCTGCCATGCCTCCACCGCTCTTGCGACCGACAGGGTCGCGCGGTGGATGAGACTCTTCACCGCGGCCTCGCTCGCCGAGAGCACCTCGGCGATGTCTCGGTACGACATTCC
>DASROG010000291.1:0-8758 GCA_035646995.1 Myxococcaceae bacterium | reverse complement strand
TTCCGGAAGCGCCGCCCGGCGAGGTCGGTGGGGAGCCGCAAGCGGGTCGAACCGTAGACCGGACCGAGGCCGGCGCGGAGCGCGCGGGTGACCAGCCGGGGCGTGACGACCACCACCGCCTCGTCTCCCAGCCGCCGGGCGGCGCTTCCGGAACGTGGTGACCGGCGTGCGCGTGCAGCCGCTCGAGGGGGGCCTGGCCCTGGGTCCGTTGCTGACCGACTTCCCGGTGACGGTACTGGAGGCGGTGGAATGACGGTTCCCACGGCGGTCTGGCCTGGCAAGCCACAGCCGCTGGGAGCCACCTGGGACGGGGAGGGAGTCAACGTCGCCGTCTTCTCCGAGTGGGCGGAGCGGATCGACGTCTGCCTCTACGACGTGCGCGACCCGAATCGCGAGACGGCGCGCATCACGCTGCCGGAGAAGACGCGCAACGTCCGGCACGGCTACCTGCGCGGGGTGGGGCCGGGGACGCTCTACGGCTTCCGCGCGCACGGCCCTTACGATCCGAACCAAGGGCTGCGTTTCAACGCCAACAAGCTCCTGGTGGACCCCTACGCCCGGGCCATCTATGGCCGGGTGGACTTCGATGCGCCGGTCTACGCCTACCGGGTGGGGAGCCGGCGCGCGGACCTGTCCTTCGACGACCGCGACAGTGCGCCGGGGATGCCCCGCGGCATCGTGGTGGACGGCCGGTTCAACTGGGAGGGGGTGGAGAGCCCGCGCATCATCTGGCCTCGCCTCATCGTCTACGAGACCCACGTGAAGGGCTTCACCATGCGCCACCCGGACGTCCCGGACTACCTCCGGGGGACGTACGGGGGCTTCGCTCACCCGGTGGTCATCGACTACCTCCGGAAGCTCGGGGTGACCGCGGTGGAGCTCCTCCCCGTGCACCAGGCGGTGGACGAGGGATTCCTCGAGGCCAAGGGGCTCACCAACTACTGGGGCTACAACACGCTGGGGTACTTCGCCCCCGACGCGCGCTACGCCTGCACCGGCCCGTTCAACGTGGTGAACGAGTTCAAGGGCATGGTGAAGGCCCTGCACCGGGCCGGGATCGAGGTGATCCTCGACGTGGTCTACAACCACACCGGCGAGGGCAATCACCTGGGCCCGATGCTGAGCCTCAAGGGCCTCGACCCGCTGGCGTACTACGTGGTGAGCCCGGAGTCGCCGCGCTACTTCCAGGACTTCACCGGCACCGGGAACAGCCTCAACCTCGACCATCCCCAGACCCTGAAGCTGGTGATGGACTCGCTGCGCTACTGGGTGCAGGAGATGCGCGTCGACGGGTTCCGGTTCGACCTGGCGACCACCCTCGGGCGCACCAAGATGACCTTCGACCGCCGCGCCCCGTTCTTCCATGCCATCCACCAGGACCCGGTGCTAAGCCGGGTGAAGCTCATCGCCGAGCCGTGGGACGTGGGGATGGGCGGGTACCAGCTGGGCGCCTTTCCGGTGGACTTCTCGGAGTGGAACGGGAAATACCGTGACGCGTTCCGGAAGTACTGGAAGGGTGAGGACAACCTCACCGCGGAGATCGGCTACCGGCTCACGGGGTCGTCCGACCTGTACCAACTCTCGGGGCGCAGCCCGTACGCCTCGATCAACTTCATCACCGCCCACGACGGGTTCACCCTGCGAGACCTGGTCTCCTACGACCAGAAGCACAACGAGGCGAACCTCGAGCACAACAAGGACGGCGCGGACGACAACAACTCGTGGTGCTGCGGCGTCGAGGGCGAGACCGACGATCCGCACATCAACGCGCTCCGCGACCGGCAGGTCCGCAACTTCCTGACCACGCTCTTCGTCTCCAACGGGGTCCCGATGCTGCTCGCTGGCGACGAGATCGGCCGTACCCAGCGGGGGAACAACAACGCCTACTGCCAGGACAACGAGATCTCCTGGCTGGACTGGGGCCTGGACGAGCGGCAGAAATCGCTCCTCGCCTTCACCCGGCGGCTGATCAAGATGCGGATGGAGCAGCCAGTGCTGAAGCGGCGGCGCTTCTTCCGCGGGCAGCACATCTGGGACTCGGACCTGAAGGATCTGGCCTGGTTCCGGCCCGACGGCACGGAGATGACCGAGGAGGACTGGACCCAGCCCGTCATCCGCTCCCTGGCGTTCCTGCTCGGCGGGGATGCCATCGCCACGACCGACCCCGTCGGGAACAAGGTCGTCGGGGATTCCCTGCTCATCCTGATGAACGCGAACCACGAGCCGGTGGAGTTCGTGCTCCCGGCGATCCAATGGGGCAGCGACTGGGAGATCCTGGTGGACACCGCCGATGGCGCCGGTAAGACGGGCGCCATGACTCCCGCGGGTGGCAAGCTCACCGTCGTGGACCGGGCGATGATGGTGCTCCGGAGACCGGCGATTCCCGGCTCCGGCGGCAGCGGGTGACCCGATGAGGACCCCCTGGTGGGCCTGGGCGCTGTTCAACGTCGCCGTGCTCCTGGTACTCGCCGTGGACCTGGGGGTGGCCCGGCGCCGCCACCGGGCCCAGACCGCGGCGGAGGCCAGCAGATGGGTGCTCCTCTGGGTGAGCCTGTCGGTGGCGTTCGGCTTCCTGCTCTGGACGGTCCGGGGGCCGGAGCGGGGGCTCGAGTTCTTCACCGCCTACGTCATCGAGTACGCACTCAGCGTCGACAACCTGTTCGTCTTCCTCCTCGTCTTCCAGTACTTCCGGATCGCGCCCGAGCAGCAGCACCTGCTCCTCTTCTGGGGCGTGCTGGGGGCCTTCGTCATGCGGGGGGTGCTCATCCTCGGCGGGGCGGCGCTGGTCCACGAGTTCGCGTGGCTCCTCTACCTGTTCGGCGCCTTCCTGCTCTGGACGGCGTTCAAGCTGCTCCGCGCCAAGGAGGACGAGCCCGAGGCCGACCCGGCCCACAACCCGGTGCTGAAGCTCGCGCGGCGGGTTCTCCCGGTGGCGGACTCGGCGCCCGACAACCGCTTCGTGGTCCGCGGCTCCTCGGGGAAGGTCCAGGTCACGGCGCTGTTCCTGGTGCTGCTGGTGGTGGAGACGACGGACCTCATGTTCGCGGTCGACTCCATCCCCGCGGTGCTGGGGATCAGCCGGGATCCCTTCGTGCTCTACACCAGCAACATCACCGCGGTGCTCGGGCTGCGCTCGCTCTTCTTCGTGCTCAGCTCGCTGCTGGCGAAGCTGCGATATCTCAAGCCAGCGCTGGCGGTGGTGCTGGGCTTCGTGGGCCTGAAGATGATCCTCGAGGAGTGGGTCCGGGTGCCGGTCTGGCTGTCGCTGAGCATCATCATCGGGGTGCTTTCCCTGGCCTTCCTGGCCTCCTGGTGGAAGGCGAGGGGAGAGCCGGTGTCGACCGGGCAGGACGGACCGGGAGCCTGATCGCGGACACCGGCCGGGCCGCGCCGCCCTCGCCTCGGCCGTGAGTGTGGCGCACTCCTCCGACCGTCCTGCATCTCAGCGATGACCGTTGCGCCCCGGGCGGGCGCCGGGTGATGGTGCCGGGGCGTCATGTCCAGCACCGTCACCGAGGGGATCCGGATCAGCGTCCAGCCCAGCTTCTGGGCCGAGCGCAGCGCGCCCGAGAACGGGCAGTTCGCCTTCAGCTACGCGGTGCGGATCGCGAACGAGGGCACGGCGCCGGCCCAGCTCCGGAGCCGGCACTGGATCATCACCGACGCCAACGGACACGTGGAGGAGGTACGCGGAGAGGGTGTGGTGGGCGAGACCCCGCGGCTCGCCCCGGGCGAGCAGTTCGAGTACCGGAGCTGGGCGATGCTCCGGACGCCCTTCGGGACGATGCGGGGGAGCTACACCTTCGCCCGGCCCGACGGGTCCACGTTCCAGGCCCGGATCGCCGAGTTCGCCCTGACCAAGCCCAACGCGCTCAACTGATGGACTCCGCTCCACAGGGAGTGCTGCTCATCAACCTCGGGACTCCGGACGCGCCGGAGACGGGACCGGTGCGCCGCTACCTTCGCGAGTTCCTGAGCGACCCGCGAGTGCTCGACATCTCCCCGGCGGGCCGGGCCGCGCTGCTCTACGGGGTCATCCTCCCCTTCCGGCCCCAGAAGTCGGCCGAGGCGTACCGGAAGATCTGGATGCCCGAGGGCTCGCCGCTGCTGGTGCACGGCATCGCGCTGCGTGACCGGCTCCAGGACGCGCTCGGCCCCGGGTGGGTGGTGGAGCTGGGGATGCGCTACGGGAGCCCTCCACTCGGCTCGGCCATCGAGAAGCTGCGCGCCCGGGGGGTGCGCGAGCTGACGGTGGTGCCGCTGTATCCGCAGTACGCCTCGAGCTCGACCGGCTCCAGCCTCGAGCGGGTATACCGGCTGGTGGGCGAGGCGTGGAACGTGGAGGGCCTTCGAGTTTTGCCGCCGTTCTACGACCGCCCGGCGTTCCTGGATGCCTTCGCCGACGTGGGGCGCCCGGTCCTGCCCGAGGCGCGGCCGGACCACGTGCTGTTCAGCTTCCACGGCCTCCCCGAACGGCAGGTGAAGAAGAGCGACCCCACCGGCGCGCACTGTCTGGCGCGGGCGGACTGCTGCGACGTCCAGGTGCCGGCGAACCGCTGGTGCTACCGGATGCACTGCTTCTTCACCGCGCGGGCGCTGGCGCAGCGGCTGGGCCTCGAGCAGGGGAAGTGGACGGTGACCTTCCAGAGCCGGCTGGGCCGCACCCCGTGGGTGAAGCCATACACCGACGTGGTCATCCCCGAGCTGGCCCGCGCCGGGGCGAAGCGGCTGGCGGTGTTCTGTCCGGCGTTCGTGGCGGACTGCCTGGAGACGCTGGAGGAGATCGGCATCCGCGGGAAGGCCCAGTTCCTCCAGCACGGTGGGGAGGCGCTGACGCTCGTCCCGAGCCTCAACGCCCATCCGTCTTGGGTGCGAGGGCTCACCCAGATGCTGCGGGAGCTGCGAGGCGACGAGCCGCTGACCGACGCCGCGGCGTGAAGGACCCGAGCGAGCTCGATCGCGCTCCCCAGCTCCGGGGGTCGTGTCCCGCTCACTCGCTCCGGGGTGCAGCGGCGCGGCGCAGCCGGTCCACCACCGCCAGGCCGAGCCCCTCCTCGCCCGGAACCGAGATGACCGCCACGTCCACCTTCGCCTCGTCGGCGAGGCGGAAAACCGCGTACAGCTCCCGGGCGAGGCCGTCCACGTCTCCCGGAATGCGCAGCGCGACCAGCGGCTCGGGGACCTCGACCGATTCGGGGACGGCGACCGCCACCTTCCGTCCGTTCCCGGCGAGCGCCAGCGCCTTGGCCACCGCTCCCCCCGGCTCGGCCAGCAGGACCCCGGCGCGCGGGGCGTAGTGCGAGGGCAGCAGCCCCGGCGCGCGGATCTTCCGGCCCGGCACCCGCGAGATGCGCCGCTCGAGCACCTTCTCCACGCTCTCCACCGGAACGCCACCCGGCCGGAGCAGGAGCGGCTCGTCCCCGCTCAGGTCGACGATGGTCGACTCCACCCCGACCCGTGCCGGGCCGCCGTCCAGGACCAGATCCACGTCGCTCCCCAGGTCGGCTCGCACGTGCTCGGCGCGGGTGGGGCTGACCCGGCCGAAGCGGTTCGCGCTGGGCGCCGCCACCCCACCGTCGAAGGCCCGCAGCACCGCGAGCGCCACCGGATGCCCAGGCACCCGCAGCGCCACCGTGTCCTGCCCTCCGGTCACCGCGTCCGAGGCGCGCGGGGAGCGCTTCAGCACCAGGGTGAGCGGCCCGGGCCAGAAGGCGGCGGCCAGCCGGTATGCCTCGGGCGGCACGCCGGTCGCCCAGGACTCGATGGCCGCCGCCTGCGCCACGTGGACGATCAGCGGGTGTGTCGAGGGGCGGCCCTTCACCGCGAAGATGCGCCGCACCGCGAGCTCGTTCTCCGCGTCCGCGGCCAGGCCGTAGACCGTCTCCGTCGGCAGCCCGACGAGACCTCCGCGGCGGAGCACCGCGACGGCGGCGGCGATGCTTTCTGGAGAGGTGACTTCCATCCCGGGCAGTTGCGGTGGGGAGAACTCGCTCATAACAAGCGCACGGTGGGTGCCGGAAGTGGGCGCCCGCCGGAGGAGGCCGATGGACGAGCAGCGGTACCTAGCGCGGAGCCCGATGCCGGCGCCGGCCCGCGAGCTGTTCGACTGGCATGCCCGGTCCGGCGCGTTCGAGCGCCTCAATCCCCCGTTCGACCGGGTGGAGGTCCTCGAGCGCTCCGGCGGCCTCGCCCCCGGCGCCCGCACCGTCGTTCGCCTCCACCTCGGGCCCTTGCCCCGGAGCTTCGTCGCGGTCCACACCGCGCTCGACCCGGGCCGCTCCTTCACCGACCGTCAGGAGTCTGGCCCCTTCGCCCGCTGGGAGCACGTGCACCGGATGATTCCCGACGGCGAGCACCGCTCCCTCCTCGAGGACGAGGTGCGCTACGCCCTCCCGCTCGGGCCGCTGGGGCGGCTCGGGGCCGGCCTGGCCCGGGAAAGGCTCGAGTCCCTCTTCGCCTACCGGCACGCCCTCACCGCGGCCGACCTCGCGCGTCACGCCGAGCTGGCCGGCCCTCCACTCCGGGTGGGCATCACCGGCTCGCACGGGCTCATCGGCGATGCGCTCGCGCACTTCCTGACCACCGGAGGACACGTGGTGGTGCGGCTGGGTCGCGGGGAGCAGGCCGGCGAGGTGGACGGGCTGGACGCCGTGGTGAACCTCGCCGGCTCCAACGTGGGCGCGGGCCGGTGGACCGAGGCGCGCAAGCGGGAGATCCTCGAGAGCCGGGTCCGTACCACCCAGGCGGTGGTGGATGGGATCCTCCGCGCCGCCCACCGCCCCACGGTGCTCGTCAACGGCTCGGCCACCGGCTACTACGGCGACCGGGGGGAGGCGCCGGTGGACGAGGCCTCCTCGCGCGGCACCGGCTTCCTCGCCGAGGTGGTGGAGGCCTGGGAGGCGGCGACTCGCCCCGCCGAGCAGCTCGGGGTGCGGGTGGTGAAGCTCCGCACCGGCGTGGTGCTGACGCCCGACGGAGGAGCCCTGGCCAGGATGCTTCCCATCTTCAAGGCCGGCGCGGGCGGGAAGCTCGGCTCGGGGAAGCAGGTCTTCAGCTGGATCTCGCTGGAGGACGTCATCGGCGCGATCCACTTCGCCCTGCGCACGCCTTCTCTCCACGGAGTGGCGAACCTCACCGCCCCGGAGCCGGTCACCAACGCCGCCTTCGCCCACGTGCTCGGCCGGGTGCTCCATCGTCCCACCGTCGCCTCGGTCCCTGCGCCGGTCATCCGCGCCGCCTTCGGGCAGATGGGCCAGGAGTCGGTGCTTTCCGGCGCCAACGTCGTTCCCCGCGCCCTCCTGGACGCGGGCTTCCGCTTCCGCTGGCCGGGGCTGGAGGGCGCAGTGCGATTCTGTCTCGGGAAGGTCCGGCTCCCGAGTGCCGGATGAGCGTCTTCCGCCCTTGACCAAGGGTGCCGTGCCTGGGAGAGAGTGCGCCCCCCAGGGATGATCCAGGTCGAGCAGCTCTCCAAGTACTACGGAGCACGGGCGGCGATCCGGAACCTGTCGTTCCGCATCGAGTCCGGCGAGGTGGTGGGCTTCCTCGGCCTGAACGGCGCGGGCAAGACCACCACCCTGCGGATCCTCGGCTGCGTGCTGCTCCCCACCTCGGGAACGGTCCGGCTCGACGGGCAGGATCTGCTCTCAGCGCCGCGGCAGCTCAAGACCCGCATCGGCTTCCTCCCCGAGACCCCGCCGCTCTACGAGGACATGACCGTGGGCGAGTACCTCTCCTTCGTCGCCGGGCTTCGAGGGGTGGATCCGGCGCGCATCCCCGCGCGGGTGGGGGAGACCGAGGAGCGCACCGGCCTCGCCACGCTCGGCGCCGAGCGCATCTCCACCCTGAGCCACGGGTTCCGCCAGCGGGTGGGGGTGGCCCAGGCCCTGGTGCACGGGCCGGAGGTGCTCCTCCTCGACGAGCCGGCCAACGGCCTCGACCCGGTGCAGAACATGGAGATGCGCGCCCTCATCCGGAGCCTGCGCGGAGACCACACCGTGCTGGTCTCCAGCCACATCCTCCCGGAGATCGCCCAGACCTGTGACCGGCTCCTGGTGGTGCGTGACGGCGAGCTGGTGGCGCAGGGCAGCGAGGCCGAGCTCCAGGAGCGGCTCGGCGTCGGCACCGGCGTCGATCTCGAGGTCGCCGGGCCGGTGGAGGCGGTGGCCTCGGCCCTGCGGAACGTCCCGGGCGTGCGGGCGGTCGTGGTGCAACCGGCGGCGGCCGGACGGGCGGTGCTGCGGGTGGACGCGCCCGATGCGCTGCGGCCCGCGCTGGCGAAGGCAGCGCTCGCCGCCGGTGCCCAGCTCTTCCGCCTCGACGTGTCGGCGGACCGGCTGGAGTCGCTGTTCCTCAAGCTCGCCGGCAGGGGCGCGTCCGCATGAGCCCGGTGCTCCTCATCGCCCGCCGCGAGCTCCGCGCGTACCTCCGCACCATGACCGGGTGGATCATCGCGGCGTCGGTGCTGCTCATCGACGGCCTGCTGTTCAACGCCTTCGCCCTCGAGGGCTCCCGCCGCTCCACCGAGGTCCTGACCCGGTTCTTCTACTTCGCCTCCGGCCCGACGATGGTCGCGGCCATCTTCCTCGCCATGCGGCTGCTGGCCGAGGAGCGCCAGCTGGGGACCCTGGCCCTGCTCTACGCCTCCCCGGTGCGAGACCGGGACATCGTCCTCGGGAAGTTCCTCGGCGCGCTGGCTTTCCTCTCCGGCGTCACCCTGGCCACGGTGTACATGCCCCTGCTCATCCTGGTGCACGGGCAC
>DASROG010000290.1:0-11235 GCA_035646995.1 Myxococcaceae bacterium | reverse complement strand
CTTCAACCTGAGCGCCACCCGGGCGCTCGTCCACTCGTTGGGTCAACTACAGAAGAGCACGACCTCCCGGCCCCGGCTGATCTCCCGGTGCCGGCGATCCAGCTCGTCGGGCGAGATCTGCAGGGCGCCGGGGAGCGTGGTGCCCGACTCCTCGACCTCCCGGCGGTGGCGCAGGTCCACCACCACCAGTTCCTCGCCGGCGTCCAGCCGGCGCTTCAGCTCGCCCGGCGACAGCCGAGCCACCCGGAGCTGCGTCTGGAACCGCAGCCGCTGGAGGAGCTTGAAGCCGAGGTACAGGCCGAGCCCGGCGGCGAAGAAGGCCACGGCCGATCCGGCATAACCCATCACCACGACGAGCACGCGGAAGAACGGCTCGCCGGCGAGCCACCCCAGTCCGACGAAGGTCGTGGCCCAGAGGAGATCGCCGGCCCCGTCCAGGGGCAGGAAGCGCCGGAAGCGCATTCCGGATTCGCCGGCCAGCGGAGGCGCGAGCGTGGTGAGCCCAGGAATGAACGGAGCGATGACCAGCGCCCGCGGTCCGTAGCGCGTGAATGCATTCTCGGTGCGCTGCACGCAGCTCTCCGGCTCGAGCGAGACGCGGCAGATCAGCCGGAGCACGCGGCTCCCCCAGTGCCGGCCGGCGAAGAACCACAGGGAGTGCCCCAGCGACGCGGCCACGGTCGCCAGCGCGATCGGCAGCACGACCGTGCCGTGCCCCAGCCGCGCCAGCGCACCCGAGGCGATGAGCCAGGGCGTGCAGGGGATGGGCACCCCGGCCTGTTGCAGCAGCACGCTGGCGAAGACCAGCATCGGTCCGTACGCCTGCAGGAACTCGATGCTCGCGTTCACGACGGGTGGACCTCCAGGACGGGCTCCCCGGCAGCAGCTTGCCAGGCACGCCGCTGTCTAGCGGCACCGCGGGGCGACCGCTACCGTGTCGGGCGACGGGCAGGTCGTTGCAGCGAACCGGGAGGCTAGTTGGGCCGCGCCGAGGCCGGCTGGGACACCAGATGGACCACCTCGTCCACCCGCACCGGCAGCTTCCCGCCCTTGCGCTCCAAAGCCAGGGACAGCTTCCGGTGGTCCGACCGCGTCAACCGCCGGTCCAGGACGACGTCGACCATGTAATCGAGCGTGTCCACGCCCAGCACCATCCCCACGCTGAACAGCATCAGCTCGTCAGGGTCCAGGTAGGCCGACATGGCAACCCTGGGCCACTGCAAGCGAGGATCCGGGAGGTGGCGGCCTCCGGGGAAGCAGCCGCCGCCCTGACCTGTTAGGGGTGCCAACCGTGCTTGCCGGCTGGATCCTTTCGCTCCTCGTCGCCGCCGCTCCGGCGCCGACACCGACTGCCAGTGGAGCGCTCCACGATGGCAAGCCCAGGGTGCGCGCGACCCTCGTCTCGGATGTGACCCAGGTGGAGCCGGGCGGCACGTTCCGACTCGGCGTCCAGCTGCAGATGGCCCGCGGCTGGCACGTGTACTGGAGGAATCCGGGTGAGGCGGGACTGGCCAGCGAGGTCGTGTGGGATACGCCTCGCGTCACGATGGGCCCGCTGAGCTGGCCTGCTCCCGAGGTGTACCGGAGTCCCGATGGCTCCATCACCAGCTACGGGTATGGCGGCGAGGTGCTGCTCTTCGCCAGTGCCCACGCGCAGGCCGACGTGCAGCCGCCGCTCACCGTGGTGGCCACGGCGGAGGTGCTCGTCTGCGAGGTGCAGTGCATTCCGGCTCGCCTCGAGCTCACCCGGGTGCTCGGCGTAGGTCCCCGGCAAGCGGACGCTTCAGGGTCAGTTGCGCTCGACGCATCCGCGGCCCGCGTGCCGCGCGCACCGGCCGCGGCCGGGCTCCGGGTCACGGTCCGGCGCACCACGTCCTTCGTCCCCGGGCTGCCCTTCGAGGGTGAGCTGATGGTGGAGCGGATCGACGGGAGCCCCGAGCCACTCGCCGGGGCCGATGCCTTCGTCCCCGAGCGCCTGCCAGGCATCCTCGCGGTCCGGGCCATCCCCGAAGGGACCGGGCGCCTCCGGCTCTGGGGGAAGGCTGCACCCGACCCGTCGCCGGCCTCGCCGCGCATCGCGGGTGTCGTGGCGCTGGGGAGCGGCGGAGCCGTGGAGGTGAGCGCGCCGTTCGAGCTTCCGCACGGGCTGGCCCCGCACCCGGCCGCGGCGCATCCGCCCCTCCCTTCACGGACGCCGGGACTGCCGTGGATGCTGCTGCTCGCCTTCCTCGGAGGGGTGCTCCTCAACGCGATGCCCTGCGTCTTCCCGGTGCTCGCCCTGAAGGCGTACGGATTCGCGCGCACCGTCCATGCGGACCACGGCTCCGTCCGCGCACACGCCCTGGCCTACACCGGCGGCATCCTCGTCTCGCTCCTGGCGCTCGCCGGGGCCGTGCTCGCGCTCCGGGCCGCGGGCCACGCGGTGGGCTGGGGCTTTCAGTTCCAGGAGCCGCTCTTCGTCGCTGTCCTCTGCGGCGTGGTGCTCCTCTTCGCGCTGAACCTGCTCGGCGTCTTCGAGCTCACGCCGCCCAGTCACGGTACCGAGTCGCTGGTTGCCGCGGTCGACCACTCCCATGGGCCGCTGCGCAGCGTGGGCGAGGGCGTCCTGGCGGTGGTGCTCGCCACCCCTTGCTCCGCTCCCCTGCTCGGCACGGCAGTGGGGTTCGCCTTCGCCGCGAGCGCCCCGGTGGTGCTCGCCGTCTTCGCCGCGGTGGGGCTCGGGCTGGCCACGCCCTTCTGCGCCCTGGTCCTGGTGCCCGGTCTGCGCTCCCGGCTCCCCCGCCCCGGGGCGTGGATGGAGCGGGGGAAGCAGCTGCTCGGCTTCGCGCTGCTCGGCACCGGCGTGTGGCTCATCGGCATCCTCGGCTCGCTCGCCGGCGTTGACGGCGTGGTGCGGCTGCTCGCGTTCCTGGTGGTGGTGTCGGTCGCCGCCTGGGCCTGGGGCGCCTGGCGCCGGCGGGCGGTGCTCGCAGGCGGGCTCGTGCTGGTGCTGGCGACCGGGTGGGCGGCGCTGCGCTTCGCCACGGCACCCGCTCAGATGGCCGGGCGTGAAGCGTGGAGCGACGAGGCGGTGGCCCGGAGCCTCGCCCAGGGCCGCCCGGTGCTGGTGGACTTCACCGCCGACTGGTGCCTGAGCTGCAAGTTCAACGAGCGAACGGTGCTCGCCTCCGAGCAGGTGCAGTCGGCGCTGGTGCGCACCCGCACCCAGCTCCTGGTCGCGGACTGGACCCGCCGCGACCCGGCGATCGCCCGCCGGCTCGCAGCCCACGGCCGGGCCGGCGTTCCGATGTACCTGGTCTACTCCCCGGCGCATCCGGACCAGCCCGAGGTCTTGCCCGAGCTTCTCACGCTGGACACCGTGGTCTCGGCGCTGGAGCGGGCGGCTTCCGCTCCCGGCGCACTGGGCCTCTCTGCCTCTCCGAGGTGAACACCGCCATGCCGCTCCTTCGCTCCGCCGTCGTCTGTGCCACCCTCCTCCTCGTCGCTCCGGCGCTCGCGGCCGAGGTGGGCCAACCCGCTCCGGCCTTCAACCTCAAGGATGAGGTGGGCGCCTCCCACGCGCTGGACCAGTACCGCGGCAAGATCGTCATCCTCGAGTGGACCAACCCCGAGTGCCCCTTCGTCCAGCGCCACTACGGCGGCAAGACGATGCAACGGACGCTGGCCACGCTCGACGGGAAGAAGGTGGTCTGGCTGGCGGTGGACTCCACCAGCCACAACACACCGGCGAAGTCGAAAGCCTGGAAGGCAGGGCAGGGATTCCCCTACCCCGTGCTCCAGGACCAGGGCGGCGAGGTGGGTCACGCCTACGGAGCGAAGACCACGCCGCACATGTTCGTCATCGACGAGAAGGGCGTGCTCCGGTACGCCGGCGCGATCGACGACGACCCGCGTGGACGCAGCACCACCCCCACCAATTACGTGGAGAAGGCGGTGAACGCGCTGGCCACCGGGAAGGCCGTCTCCCCCACCACCAGCGACCCGTACGGCTGCACTGTCAAGTACGGGAAGAGCAGCTGAGGACGTCCCCCGAAGCTCCGACTCCAGCTAGAGTGACCGGGCGGCCGGGTGTCACCGAGGGCGGCAGGTCCGGCTGTCGCCCGCCGGCCGGAGGGGATCAGGCACTCCGATGGGGACCGGCCTTGCCGCGGCACCGCTGCTCGCGCTCTGCCTCGCCGCGTCGCCGGTTACCGCCGAGGAGCTGCCCACCCGCTTCGAAGCCGCGGTGCGCACCGCGGTCGGCATCCCGATCGGGAACGCCACCGGCGAGACCCCCCGCTCGCCGACCGGAACCCACCTCGCGGACCTGGTGTCCTGGACAGTCCCCCTCGAGCTGGAGCTGGGCGCGCGCATCGGACCCGTGTTCGTCGGCGGCTACGTGTCCTACGCGTTCGGAAAGCCGGGCAGCGCGCTGGAGAGTGGAACTGCGCGCTCGGCGAACAACGTGCGCTTCGGCTTCGAGGTCCTCTGGCATCTCGGCCCGGATCGCCCGGTGGATCCGTGGCTCGGGCTGGGCGTGGGCTACGAGTGGCTCAACCTCAGCATCACCAGCCCCGATGGCACCATCACCGCGAGCGCCCGCGGTTTCGAGTGGGTGAACTTGCAGCTCGGTATCGACTTCCTGCTTGGCCGCAACATCCGCCTGGGACCATTCGTCCGGAGCCGCGTCGCGCAGTACGACGCCGGGAGCCTCGGGGTCATCAATCCGCAGGGCGGTGAGGCCAGCGGCAGCGGCGACATCCAGAGCAAGACGATTCACACCTGGATCGACGTAGGGCTCCGTTTTGCGTTCCTGCTGTGACAAGCGTTGACGGCTGTGCGCCCGGGTGAGTGGGTCGGGACGCACGCGAGGTGAGCCGAAGGTCTTGCGCGACCCATCGGATAGGGGGCGAAACATTCGGATTCTGGTGGTTCCTCTGCTGGCGTGACATCTGCAAACAGGGGTCTGCGAGATGGCCAGTTCAGGACAGCGAAGAAGGTGTCAGGTTCCACAGTGCGGGCGTCCGGTCCACAGCCGGGGCTACTGCGCCAGCCACTACCGTCAGCTGCTCCGCGGACGCACGCCCACCCGACCCATCCGTCCTCGCGGCAACGGCGAGAAGCCGGTGCTCGCCGTCCGGCTTCCCGCGCCGCTCATCTCGGCCATGGACCGGAAGCTGCGCCGGTCCGGCCTCAGCCGTGCCGAGCTGCTGGAGAAGCTGGTGCACCGCTGGGTGAAGCGCGTTCCCTAGACTTCGAACGCCTGCACCTGTCGACCATCCACGTCGGTGAAGCCGTACTCGCGGGCGAGGTCGGCCACCCGGAGCACCCGGCCCGTCCGCTCCAGCACTCGCGGGTCGGCGGCCAGCGCCACGACCGCGCGGCCCAGATAGCGCGGTGACTCGGTCCTCGCCAGCGCCGGCCGCTCGCGCCAGTGCGCCTCGTCGGTCCGGTGCCCGGCCAGGATCAGCTCGGTCCGCATCCATCCAGGCGAGAGCGCGACCGAGGCGATGCCATGCGGGCGAAGCTCCTCGGCCATCGCGAACGCGAGCCGGTTCATCGCCGACTTGGCGAGGTCGTAGAACAGGTTTCCCCGGAGGTAGTGGTCGCGGTCCCAGAAGGTGGTGGTGACGACGAGTCCGGCCCGACGCCGGAGCATGGCGGGCACCGCCGCGCGGCTGGCGAGCAGATGGTTGCGCACGCCGCGGTCGAGCATCGCCTCCCACTGATCGAGGGGCTGCTCCCAGAAGGGAGCATCGAACACGCCGGTGAACGCCTCGTGGCCACCCCAGGCGTTGTTGACCAGGAGGTCCAGCCGTCCCTCCTGCTCCTCCTGCACCCGGGCGAAGAGCCGGTCCACGTCCGCCGCGTCGGTGTGATCGCAGCGCACCGCGATGCCCCGGCCGCCCTCCGCCGTGACCTCCTCGGCGGTGGCCTCGATGGTGCCCGGCATCCGCGGCAACTGGGAGAGCTCGAGGATCCGCGCGTAGGATGTCGCGGGCTGCGCGCGGGTGCTGCGCCCGGTGACGTAGACCGTCGCCCCGGCCGCGCCCAGCTCGAGGGCGATTCCTCGACCGGCGCCGCGGCTCGCCCCGGTCACCACTGCCACGCAGCCGCTCAGGGAGCGCTGTGCGGGACCCATGCTGGCCTCAGCGCTTCCGGCGGGCGAGCGTCAGCCCGTCCCCCACCGTGAGCACCACCGAATCCACCCGCGGGTCGTCGCGCACCTTGAGGTTCAACGCCCGGAGCGCCGCGGTGTCGGCGTCCTTCACTGCCGGGTCCGCCACCCTCCCGGACCAGAGCACGTTGTCGATGGCGATGATGCCCCCCGGGCGCACGAGCTGCAGGCAGGCCTCGTAGTAGGCGTCGTAGCGGGTCTTGTCCGCGTCGATGAAGGCCAGATCCTGGCTGCCCGATCCCTCCGTCGCGAGCAGCCGGGCCAGGGTCTCGGTGGCCGGGCCGAGCCGCAGGTCGATCCGATCCGCCACCCCGGCCTCCTTCCAGTACCGCCGGGCGATGGCGGTGTACTCCTCGCTGATGTCGCAGCAGACGATGCGCCCGCCGGGCGGGAGCGCCATCGCCATCGCCAGCGCGCTGTAGCCGGTGAAGGTGCCCACCTCCACGACGCGACGTGCGTCGAGCATCCGGACCAGCAAGCCCAGGAAGAGCCCCTGGTCGGGACCGATCTGCATCGACGCGCGCGGGTGCGCCTGGGTCTCCTTCCGCAGCCTCTCCTGGACCTCGGTCCGCGGCGAGAGAACATCGAACAGGTACTGCTCCAGGGGCTCGGGAAGGAAGGTGCGGGCCATGGTGTGCGACGAACCTTGCGCGAGCTCGCCACCCGGGAACAAGCTCCCCGACCCCGGCGACTTCGTGAGCAAGACACCCGCCACCGACGTGGACCTCAACCGAATCGCGGTCTTTCTCCGGGTGGTGGAGCTCCAGAGCTTCACCGCCGCCGCCGAGACGCTGGGCCTGCCCAAGTCGAGCGTGAGCCGGAGCGTGGCCAGGCTGGAGGAGTCGCTCGGGGTCCAGCTGCTCCAGCGCACCACCCGGACAATCCAGCTGACAGAGGCCGGCCGGCTCTACTTCGAGCAGGCCTCGCGGGCGCTGTCCGAGCTGGAGCAGGCTCACGAGACGCTCTCCCAGCTCGATGCCCGGCCGCAGGGGCCGGTGCGCATCACCGCCCCGGCCGATCTCGGGGCACTGGTGCTCGCGCAGCTCGCAGCCCGGTTCGTCCGGCGCACCCCCGGCATCACCCTGGAGTTCATCCTCACCGGCCGTGTGGTGAACCTCGTCGAGGAGGGAGTGGACCTGGCGGTGCGGGCGGGCCCGCTGCGCGACAGCTCGCTCATCTCTCGGCGGGTGAACGGTCTCGACGGCTGGCTCTTCGCGAGTCCGGCCTACCTCGACGCGCGGGGGACCCCCACGTCCCTTCAGGACCTCGCCGCTCACGACTGCGTGCTCTTCCGTCCGCGCCGCGGAGAGACCCAGTGGACGCTGGCGGGCCCCGGCGGCAAGACGCAGCTCACGGTGCGCGGGCCGGTCGCCGCGGACGACTTCATCTTCCTCCGGGAGGCGGTTCTCGCCGGGGCGGGCATCGGGCTTCTGCCGGCGCTGCAATGCGAGCAGGACCTGGCCCGAGGACGGCTGGTCCGTCTCCTCGCTCCCTACACCGGTCCCTCGGCGCCACTGCACGTCGTGTGGCCGGCGTCGCGGCACGTGCCGAAGCGCGTGCTCCTGGTCCGCGAGTGGCTGGTGAAATCGCTGGGGGAGATCGCGCCCACGTCCGCCGAACGGGACGGGTGAGAGGAGTGCGCCGGAGGTGCGTGCTGCTCCCCCTGGGGCGGTTCTGTCCCGTGACGCTTGTTCACTCTTGTCAGAGAAATCCGCTGCCAGCCTAAACTTGCTGTCATGCAGGCGACGGAGGAGACGCGGACGCTCCTGGTGGTGGACGCGAGCTTCGATCTGGGCAACGCCCTGGCCGTCGCGGCGATGGAGCACGGCTGGGAGCCGTTCCTTGCCGGCAACGGCGAGGCCGCGCTCAGCATCCTGCCCGGCATCCTCGGCGAGGTGCTGGTCCTCGTCGACCTCGCCTCCGCCGTGAGCCGGGGGCTGGCCCTGGTCCTCAACCTGCGGAGGAATCCGCCGCCTCCCAACGTGCGAGTGGTGGTGATGGTCGGCGACCAGCCCATCCCGGAGGCGGTGAAGCGCGCCCCGTTCGTCGTGGGCGCCATCCGCCGTCCGCGGCACCCGGAGGAGGCGAGCGCGCTCGCCCGCGCCCTGTTCGTCGCCCCGGAGCTGTCACACCGGGTCTGATCAGTTGTCGAGGGCGCCGCGGCGGATCCAGGACTCGATGAGCACCAGCTCTCCGGCGGAGAGCGGGTTGGCGCCTTCGGGCATCCGGGTGCCGCAGCTCGTGCCGGTCAGCTTGTCCATCAAGCCGGAGGTGGATGGATCCCCGGCCACGACGCGCTTCGGGTGGCTGCAGACCGCGATCATGTCCTGGTCCACCAGCGCGGCCCGGCTCGAGCCTGCGACCAGGCTCAGCTGCCCGTCGGGGTTGCTCGCGCCGTGGCAGGTCACGCACCGGGCGGTCCAGATCGGCTGCACGTCGTTCGCGTAGGACGGCGTGCTCACCGTCACCGTCACCTGCCGCACCACCGGCGGATTGTGACCGTCGGAGACCGTCACCTGGAGGTTGAACCCCAGCGAGTCCACGCCCAGCGCCGGCGAGGTCCAGGTGGTGGACGCGCTGGACGGGCTCCCGAACGTCCCCTGCTGGCTGGGCGCGGTCTGCACCCAGGCGATGGTGAGCGGGTCCCCGTCCGGGTCGCTGGCGGTGATGGAGAGGGTGACCGGCTCGCCGGCCACCGGCATGGAGGGGGAGACCGAGATGGTCGCCGACACGTTGGGCGGCCGGTTCACCGTGAGGTGGGTCACCGTGACCTGGCAGGTCTGCGCGATCGATCCGCCCTCCCCGTCGGTGATGGTGACCTGGAAGGTGAACACGGTGTCCTGGGCGACTGCGGGCGCGGTCCAGACAGGGTTGCGCACCGTGCGTGCGCTGAAGCTTCCCGCGGGGCTGGCCGGGGAGGTCTGCGTCCAGGCGTAGCCCAGGGAGTCCCCGTCGGGGTCGTCCGCGGTGACGGAGAGCAGCGTGGACCCGCCCTCGGCGATCGGCGTCGCCGTGGGCGCCGGAGCGACCGTGATCTCGGGCGGATGATTCTCCGGATCCGGGGGGCCCCCCGTGCTCCCGCCCGGGCCGGTGATGGTCCCCGTGCCGCAGGCCAGGGCAACCAGGGCGAGTGCCCGTACGAGTCGGCGCGCGTCCAAGACTCAGGGCATGGTGGCATCGCCCCCGCGGTGGGGGGAACGTGCGCGGGGGTCCCACTGTGGCCGACGAGGACCGTTGCCGGTTCCGGGTGGGGTGCTACCTTGACCCACGTGACCGCGACGACCCCCCAACGCATCGCCGGACTGACCGAGCCGCGCGTGACACCCCCCGAGCGAGTTCCGATCCGGCTCCGCGAGAGCTCGGTGACGCTCTCCGCCTGGCTCATGGCGGTCGGCGCCTCCGAGGGCTCGGGGAGTCTGGTCCGGGTGGAGACGCCCGGCGGGACGCTCTACCGTGGCGAGGGCTGGTTCCTCGGCTGGACCCAGGACGCGATGGCCAACGCCTGGAAAGAGCTCCTGCCCCCCGCACCTCCCGATCCGGTGGGGCTCCCTCAGCTCGGCTGAGGGTTCTAGAGCCCGGCGAGCCCCGGCTCGAGCCGAACGTACCCGCGCTCGACGGCCCAGAGGTCGAGCGAGAGCGAGCGGAGCTCGTCCACCTCCGGCACGGCCAGTCCATCGATGGTCATGTCCACCGATTTCACGTACCGCTGGCAGGTCTCGCAGGCCTCGACCCGCGCGGTGGGGAACGTCTCGCTCTGCCAGCCGGGGAGCCGGTCGGGGTCGGTTTCCCCGCAGCTCGGGCAGCGGATCCGGTTGGTCTGCCACTCGGTCCCGCACAGCCCGCATCCCAGGAAGCGCGCGGCGCCATCGGAGCTGGCCATCGACTTCCGGAAGGAGATGCTCGGCGGAGCGCCACAGGCGGGGCACCGCCCGCTCCCCGGCGTGCGCGAGCGATCCAGCTCCACCCCGGCGTGCACCAGCGCCTCGGCGTAGGGCCGGAGCACGGCATGGGAGAGGAAGTCCTGCCGCTCCTCCGGTCCACCGGTCCAGGCGGTCCGCAGGCGCGCGGCGAAGAGCTCCCGGGACTCGGCGGCCCTGCTCGCCGCCCCATCGCGGAGGGCCACCGGCCCCGACTCCGCGAGGAACCGCAGCACCGAGCGCAGCGGGGACTCGACCCGGGGCAGATCCTGCTCCAGCGTGCCGCTCAGGGCTCTCCGGCCGTGCTCCTGCAGCACCCCGGCGGCGGCGCGGGCCTGCGCCCGGAACAGACCCGCGGCGAACCGCAGGGGCTCGCGGCCCGACGACGGCGCCTCGGCCAGGGCGTCCGCCCGGGCCGCTCGCTGCTCGAAGCGCGACTGGAGACGGTCAGCGGCGGCGTTCACCGGTCACGTCGCGATACCACGCCGGATGGTGCAGGCGTGCCCACGCCTTGGTCACCGTGCCCTTCACCATTCCCCGGAACGTGCCCGGCTCGGCGATGGTCAGGTAGATGTGTCCGATGATCAGGAGGAAGAAGAGGATGAAGGCCACGTCGTGGAGGATCCACGACGCCTCGCGGAAGGGGTTGGAGAAGTAGTTGGGCCACCAGAGCACCACCCCCGTCGCCAGCAGCGCCAGCGCGGCCAGGCTGCTCAGCCAGAACAGGCTCTTCTGACCCCCGTTGAACTTCCCCACCTCCTCGTCGTGTCCTTCCCAGCGCATGTAGGCCAGGAAGGTCTTCAGCTTGGTGAAGCGCTTGTCGGCAGCGGTCATCTTCATCTCGCCCCCCCAGTGCACGAACTGGAGGAGGGCGAAGACCGAGAAGGCCACCCCGGTCCAGGGGTGGAGCCAGCGGCAGACTTGCAGCCCACCGAAGAGCGGCGCCAGCCAGCCGAAGATCGGCGTCCAGATCGGCAGTCCGGTGAAGAGGCAGAGGAAGAACGTCAGCGCCACCCCCCAGTGGACGGCCCGGGTGTAGTAGCGGAAGCGGACCACCTCGTCGCCGACGACCAGGTCATCCTGGGCCTGGGCGGCCAGGATTCCCGGGTCGGCGCTGGAGTGGGCGGGGACGGCGCGCAGTGGCTCGGCCATGTCGTGTCT